>JAENWZ010000295.1 GCA_016649795.1 Proteiniphilum sp.
CTTGCATCTGCACCCAGATGATGGGTGAGCTGCGCAGAGTTCTGCAGTGATGCATGCATCGATTTGGCTATCAGCTTACGGATATTGGAGATCTTCTTCTCTTCGTAATCCTTACCGTAAATAGCATTCACAGGTGCAGAGAGATCGGCAGCCCTGGCTGTTCCGGCCAGTCCCGTACCCGAAGCCTGAGGCTGCGTACCCTGTTCACTGGCTATTTTCCTGGCCAGGGGAGTCATCCGGGGTCGCGTTTGTAACAGATTCAACACATCTTTCTCTATAACACGCCCATGGGGACCGCTACCGATGATCTGTGAAACATCCAGAGCCTCTTTTTCGGCCAACTTCCCGGCACGGGGAGAGATCAACAATTCACTATTCACTGCAGGTGACTCATCCGCTGCTAAACTCTGTTGAAGCGGCACACTTTGAGACTCTTTTTCGTCTGCCTTCTCTTCGGACTTCTGCTCACCGGACTTTTCACTACGTTCCGCCTTAAGGCTCTCAGAGAACATAGAGGAGATATCTTCTCCCGGATCTCCGATAACCATCATATTCTCCAGCACAGGCACCTCATCTCCTTCATTGTAAAAAGATGCCAGAACAACCCCCTCAGCAGGGGATTCTTCTTCGAAGGAGGCTTTGTCTGTTTCGTAAGAGAACAAGACTTCACCCTTCTTCACACGGTCTCCTTTTTTCTTCTTTATCTCAGTGATGATACAACTCTCAACGGATTGCCCCTGCTTGGGCATGATTACTACAACTGCCATTTATATATATGATTTAAGCGTTTCTCAATCTATTGAATGAAACTTTACGTGGATACAAAGATATCCATAAAAGATAAAAATCAATCTGATTATCCACAAATAAAAAGTTTCCGTTAGGATGACAAATGTATTCATTTTACGTCAGTCTCTGGTTTAATAATTGATTTTTTAACTATGATATTTGATATCTTTTCTGACTACTAATAATGTGTATTTTATATTTGTTTCTATTTTTGCAATTAATGTCAAAAAGTATAGTCAATAAATCATTTTTTTCATTGTAAAAATTCTATTAAAACTGTACGTTTGCAGTCAGTCATTCAAAATAATATATTTAACCTCATCATGAACAAAGAAAATTTCACCTCTTTTTTAGCTATCGATTTAGGAGCAAGCAGTGGCAGAGCCATTCAGGGAGCTATACAAAGTGAACGATTGGTATTAAAAGAAATCAGACGGTTTCCGAACCCGATGATTGAAGTGAACGGTCGTTTATACTGGGACCTACTCTATTTATATAATCAGATCATTGAGTCTTTAAAAGAAATTAAATCCCAACAGTTAAACATTACCTCCATTGGAATAGATACCTGGGGGGTTGATTTTGTATGTTTCGGAAAAGATGGCGAACCTTTGCGCATGCCTTATAGTTACAGGGATTCACATACAACCGGAGCACCGGAACGATTCTTTTTAAAAATGTCGAAGGAAGAGCTGTATCAAAAGTCAGGCATTCAGATTATGAACTTCAACTCTCTTTTTCAACTGGATACCCAACTGAAAGAAAACAGTTCTGTCTACCCGATCATAGATAAGATATTGTTTATGCCGGATGCTTTGTCATACTTACTGACCGGTAATATGGTTACAGAATACACCATTGCATCCACATCGCAGATGATAAACCCCTATTCAAAGCAATTCGAGAGCTCCCTTCTTGAAGCAATTGAGCTCTCACCCAATCAGTTTGCACCTATCGTTTTCTCCGGCACTGTGATTGGCATGATATCTCCAACAGTACAGCAATTGACCGGCTTGGATGATATTCCCGTTATTGCAGTTGCAGGTCACGATACAGCATCAGCAGTACTGGCCGTCCCTGCGGTAGATAAACATTTTGCTTATTTAAGTTCTGGCACATGGTCGTTAATGGGTATCGAATCGAAAGAGCCTGTCATTAATGAAGAGACCTACGCGCTTAATTTCACAAACGAAGGGGGTGCTGACGGCTCCATCCGTCTCTTGAAGAACATCTGTGGCATGTGGCTGATAGAACAATGTAAGAAAGAATGGGAAAAAGATAAGCCGATCACCTATGAGGAGATTATTACGGCAGCCAAGAATGCCACTCCTTTTCAATGTTTCATCAATCCCGATTCAGCTTGCTTTGCCGGTCCAATGTCGATGATTAAAAGCATTCAGAATTACTGCAGAGAGACAAATCAGTTTATTCCTGAGAGCGTTGGAGAAATTGCCCGGTCTGTCTATGAAAGTTTGGCATTTCGTTACAAACAAACATTGCAAAAACTGCAAAAACTGGCTTCATTCCCTATTGAAACGCTGCATATTATTGGGGGAGGATCAAAAAACACAATGTTAAATTCATTCACTGCCAATGCCATTGGAATTCCTATTGTTGCAGATCCATCAGAAGCAACTGCCATTGGAAATATCCTGCAGCAGGCCATGGCGGCGGGATTGGTAAAGGACAAGGAGGAGATGCGTCGTATCGTACGTAATTCAACTGAACTGGAAACATTTGAACCCTCAAATAAGGAATTATGGGATAGCCAATACCGGAAATACCTCGAAGTATATAAAGAATTATAAATTACAAATTGAGTAAAACAAGTATGAA
>JAENWZ010000030.1 GCA_016649795.1 Proteiniphilum sp.
CTGTTGCAATTAGATAAGGTACCCGATGAAACAGATTTTGTAGTGGAAGTAGAGCTGAAATAATCAGATATTGATACAGAGAGCAAAAGCGAGTGCCAGCAAGAATCCTGAGAGAGATGTCAGTTTCAGGTAGGGATCAAGCTGCTGTCCGCTTTTATGCCTTATGTCGTTCAGAATTTTGAATGGCAGGAGGAAAAGAAGGAGATATGCATATCTGTACCATGGAGAAGGTTCATAGAGGATGTTGTACCCGGCGAAACAGAAGAAGGAGGTAAGTGTCATCAGCGCGTGATAGATTTTTGCTCTGTTCAATCCCAGCTTCACGGCAATGGTGATCTTACCGGATGACCTGTCATTCTCAATATCCCGCATGTTATTGATATTCAGTATCATGGTGCTGATAAGTCCCAGGCCTATTGCCGGCAGTACCGGGCGGAATCCGAAGGTGTGGGTGTGCAGGAACCAGGTGCCAATCACCGGCACCGGCCCGAAGAAGAAGAAGGCGAAGAGATCGCCCCAACCTCTGTAGCCATAGGCATTACTGCCCAAAGTATAGAACAGTGCTGCCAGGATGCTGCTCCCACCCAGGAGGATAAGAATAACAGTGGATGTCCAGCCCGTCGTTTTTGTTATGTTCACCACGAGCGTCAGTCCCAACACGATACAGATGACGATAAACAGTACAATCGCTCTTTTCATCTCTGCCGGAGTGATCAGACCGCTTTGCACGGCACGGGCGGGTCCTTGCCGCTTGCCGGTGATGTCGGTACCTTTCTGATAGTCGCCCAGGTCGTTCGCCAGGTTGGCCAGGATCTGGATGGAGACAGCAAGCAGGAAAGCAAGGATAAAGGTGAGTGTGTTGAATGCTCCTTCATGCCAGGCCATGCCGCTGGCCAGGATGACGGTAGCCACTGCCAGAAAGAGTGTACGCAGGCGAAAAGCATGAATCCACTGCTTCAATTTTGCCATTTTCCCATTTATGTTTTTCACTTTTCACTGCTTACCTATTCCGGTCAGCAGTTCATAGTCCCTTTTCCCTTTTCAATATGCCCTTGCAAATATCACCCTTTGTGCCGATGGTTTGCCTGTCACCATGCAGCTGCCGGCTGTTTTGTCGCCTTCGAGTGGGATGCAGCGGATGGTGGCTTTGGTCTCCTCTTTAATGCGTTCTTCCGTTTCGGCGGTCCCGTCCCAATGACAGAGAAGAAATCCTCCTTTTTCAATCTCTTCTTTGAATTCGTCGTAGGAGTTCACCTCGCGGGTTTGCAGGGTACGGAGATCGGCTGCTTTCTTGTAGATATTCTCCTGCATCTCTTCCAGTAACGATTTGATATGGTGCTCGATCCCGTCGCACGAGAGGGTCTCTTTCGTCAACGTATCGCGGCGTGCTATCTCTACCGTGTTGTTCTCCAGATCACGTCCACCCATGGCGAGGCGTACGGGGACACCCTTGAGCTCATATTCCGAGAATTTCCAGCCCGGTTTCTTATTGTCAGAGTTATCATACCTGACGCTCACGCCGACCGCTTTTAATTTCTCCACGATCCCTGCCACCTTTTCGTTGATCTGCTGCAGCTGTTCATCGTTTTTGTAGATAGGAACGATCACCACCTGGTAAGGTGCCAGTTTGGGAGGAAGCACGAGGCCGTTATCGTCGGAGTGCGACATGATCAGCGCACCCATCAGCCGGGTAGAGACACCCCATGAGGTAGCCCACACATAATCACGTTTACCGCTCCTGTCGGTGAACTGCACATCGAATGCTTTCGCGAAGTTCTGACCGAGGAAGTGAGAGGTGCCCGACTGCAGCGCTTTGCCGTCCTGCATCAACGCTTCGATGGTATAGGTGTCGAGCGCGCCGGCAAATCGTTCCGACTCCGATTTATGCCCTTTGATCACCGGCATTGCCATATAGTTCTCTGCAAACTCGGCATAGATATTGATCATCCTTTCCGCCTCTTCCACAGCCTCCTCTTTGGTGGCGTGGGCTGTATGACCCTCCTGCCAGAGGAACTCAGTCGTACGGAGGAAGAGACGTGTACGCATCTCCCACCGTACCACATTCGCCCACTGGTTGATAAGCAGCGGGAGATCGCGGTACGACTGGATCCAGTTCTTGTAGGTGCTCCAGATAATGGTTTCGGATGTGGGGCGTACGATCAGCTCCTCTTCCAACTTCGCTTCGGGATCGACGATCAGGCCGCCGCCATTGGGGTCGTTCTTCAACCTGTAGTGGGTCACCACGGCGCACTCTTTCGCAAATCCCTCCACGTGGTCAGCTTCACGACTCAGGTAGGATTTGGGAATGAACAACGGGAAATAGGCATTCTCATGTCCTGACTCCTTGAACATATCGTCCAGCTGACGTTGCATCTTCTCCCAGATGGCGAAGCCATAAGGCTTGATCACCATACAGCCGCGTACGGCTGAATTCTCTGCCAGGTCGGCTTTGATCACCAGATCGAGATACCATTGAGAATAATCTTTACTGCGGGGAGTAAGCTCCTTCAATTCTTTTGCCATTATTTGTGAGTTCTGTTATGTAATGATTGCGGGTGCAAAGATAAAAATTATTTAGCAATTAAGAATTAAGAATTGGGAATGTGATTGTGAAAAGAATGTGGAAATTGGGATGTGCGAGTTTTGATTTGGGATGTTTGATTTGGGATGTTTGATGGAGAGATGTGAGATGTGAGATGTGAAATTTTAGATGTGGGAATTGGAATATGGAATATGGGAAGTGAGATCTGGAATCTACTTTCGTTGGGTGTTGCCGGGAGCGTTCCCTTATTTTTCCCTGACATCACCCCGGTTGAAAGAGAAATAGATGCCTGGGATGCCGATAAGGAAAAAGATGAAAAATCCCTGACGCATAGCGCGCAGGAACTGCGGAACGGGTACAGCATCCATCGACAGATCGCTAAAATGGACGGAGAAGAGCAGGGTGACAACGCTCATGCTGATAATCTGCCCGAAGACCCGCATGGAGGCGGCGAGACCGGAGGCCTGCCCGTAACTGCTTCTATCTACCGAGCTCATGATGGTGTTCATGTTGGGTGAGGAGAAGAGGGCGAACCCAATGCCCACCCATACCAGGATGGCCATGATCACCCAGATGGGTGTGGTGGGTGTCAGGAAAGCCAGCATGCCCAGACCGGAGGTGCAGATGGCCATGCCCGCCGTGGCGAAGTAGCGGGGCTCAAATCGGTCGGAGAGCCTCCCCACCATTGGAGAGAAGAGTGCCATCATGAGCGGCTGGGCGATGATCACCGCACCCGCATCGCGTGGTGAGAGCCCCTGTATCTTCTGTAGGTAGAGACTGAGGTAGAAGATGATGGCAAAGGTAGCCGTATAGTTGATCAGCGCGGAGAGGCTGGAGTAGGTGAAGAGTCTGTTGCGGGTGAAGAGTGTCGTGTCGAGCAATGGGAGCTCTGTTCGCTCTTCGGTCTTCCAGAAGAGCAGCAGCAGTATCAGTGCACCGCTCATAAGTGCCCATCCTGAAGGTGAAGGAATGAGGGTCGAGCCGTAGACCAGCGCTAGGAGACCAGCCATAAAAAGGAGTGTCCCCGTGCGGTCGCTTTTTTTTGTTGCTTGCACTTTTCTTTTCTCTTCTTTCATAAAGAAAAGGGTGATAAGGGTGGTGAGGAGTCCCATTATAGCTGCGATAAGGAAGAGAGAGCGCCAGCCTGCATAAAGGGTGAAGAAGCCTCCCAGGATAGGTCCCAGCGCCAGTCCCGCGTAGACCGACGCCACCGAGATGCCGAGCACCTGCCCCCTTTTCTCAGCAGGAAAAGTGGAGACCAGGATAGCCTGCCCGGTGGTGCTGGTGAAGGCGGCACCTATACCCTGCAGGAAACGGGCGGCAATAAGCCAGTAGCCGCCTGGTGCAAGGTAACAGAAGAGGGAGGAGAGGGTGAAAAGGAGCAGTCCCAGCTTGAAGAGTCTGTTCCTCCCGCTGCGGTCGCCCCAGGCACCCGCAGGCAGCATAAAGAGGGCTGTAGCCAGCAGGAAGGAGGTGATGATCCAGCTCAGCCCGACGGCAGAGAGTGAGAGATCCTTCGCGATGGAGGGAAGTGCAATATTGACTGCTGACACGAGGAAGGTACCCAGAAAGGAGGTTGCTGATACCACCAGCAGGGTGGATAGCTCTCTGCTGTTTTGTTGTCGGTTGAATAGATTCATAAACATTCAGACATTATCTCCCTCTGTTGTGCCGATAAAAGAAGGGGCATCAGGAGGCAAAGAAGAAATGTTGTTTTTCGCATAATTGGTTGAATGGGTTTCCAGTGAGAAAATTGAGGTGCAAATATAACGATAAGTTCTTGAACAGACAAAGTGAAAGTCATCCGTAATCATCGTTACTTTTTGCTCTGCGAATCCCTATATTACGCAGAAAATAGTAAATTTGTAAATCACTAATGACAGGAAAGAACAATAATGAGAGATATCTCTATCACAGATCGCAGTGAGTTTCTTCATCTCTATCGCAAGCTCTACTCTTTTTTAAGGCAAGCCTGGGATATGGAAAAGGTTTCACTGTTGAAAGAGATGTTGCAGCGATCGCTGCTCATAACTGATAAAGCGGACAGTGATGCATTGTACGACCTGATTCCGGTAATGCGTACAGCCTTGATCACCATTGAGGAGATAGGTCTGAAGCAGCCGACTGTATGTGCCGTGCTCCTTTTCCGTCCGGTAGTGAACGATACCTATCCACTGGATGAGGTGAAGCGGTTGTTTGGCAGTGAGGTGGAGGTGATTCTGAGAGGATTGAAGAAAATAAACAGTTTCAGCGATAAACGGACAGCGGTTGAGTCGGAGAACTACATGAAGCTGCTGCTCTCCATTGCCGAGGATATCAGGGTTGTTTTCATCATGATAGCCCGGCAGCTGCAGCTGATGCGCGATGCGAAGGCTGCCGGTCGCTCGCAGAGGCTGGATATCTCGGTAGAGTCCACCTACCTCTATGCACCGCTCGCACACAGGCTCGGCCTCTACACCATCAAATCGGAGCTGGAAGATCTCTCTTTGAAATATACCGACCGGGACACCTACGATTTCATCGCACAAAAGCTGAACGAGAGCAAACGATCGCGCGATAAATATATTCAGGAGTTTATTGAGCCGGTAAAAGATCGTTTGGATAAAACGGGACTGAGATACGATATCAAGGGGCGCACCAAATCGATCCATTCCATCCACAATAAGCTAAAAAAACAGAAAATTGAGTTCGAGAGTATCTATGATCTGTTCGCCATCCGCATAATTCTGGACGCACCTGAAGATCAGGAGAAAGCGCAATGCTGGCAGGTCTATTCGATCATCACAGACATGTACCAGCCCAATCCCAAACGATTGAAAGACTGGCTCTCTATCCCCAAGCGCAACGGTTACGAATCGCTACATATCACGGTGATGGGGCAGGATGCCAAATGGGTGGAGGTGCAGATACGGACTAAACGTATGGATGAGATCGCGGAACGGGGACTAGCGGCACACTGGAAATACAAGGGGATTAAGGAGGAGTCTACCCTGGACAGCTGGCTCAATTCACTCCGGGAATCGCTTGAAGATAAAGAGACCAACCTGAGCCAGAAGCTGACCGATTTCAGGCTCGATCTGTATGATGAAGAGATCTTCGTCTTCACCCCCAAGGGAGATCTTTTCAAACTACCCAGGGGAGCAACAGTGCTTGACTTTGCTTTTGCCATCCACTCAAAGCTGGGAGCTACCTGCATGTCGGGAAGGGTCAACGGCAAGAATGTCCCCATCAAACATACACTGAAGAGCGGCGATCAGGTGGAGATAAACACCTCATCACATCAGACACCGAAGCAGGACTGGCTGAACATCGTGGTCACCTCGAAAGCACGTACAAAAATAAGGCAACTGCTGAAAGAGGAGGCCGGCAAACAGGTGGATATTGCCAAGGAGACTCTTTCGCGGCGGATGAAGAACCGCAAGATTGAGGTGGATGATGCGCGCCTGATGCAGCTGATAAAAAAGCTCAGGTACAAGACGGTGACCGATTTCTATGTGGATATCGCATCGGAGAAGATGGATGTGAACTGGGTGATAGACCGTTATCTGGAGCAGGAAAACAGGGAAAGCGACGGCAGAGATACTCATCTGCCCCAGAGTGCTGAGAGTTTCACATTAAAAAGCACACCTGCGGAATTTAAAAGCTCCGATGAGCTGGTGATAGATCAGGATCTGACAGGGATAGATTATAGACTGGCGAAATGCTGCAATCCCATTTTTGGGGATGATATTTTCGGGTTCGTCTCGTCGCAGGGTATCAAGATTCACCGTGTCAACTGTCCGAATGCGCATGATCTTTTCTCGCGGTTCGGCTATCGTGTATTAAAAGCTCGCTGGTCAGGCACGACAGGCTCCTCCAGCTATACCATCGTGCTACGGGTGATAGGCAATGATCAGATTAATATTGTAGCTAACCTGATCTCCATCATCTCCAAGGAGGAGGGTGTACAAATGCGCTCCATCGCAATAGACTCCAACGATGGCCTTTTTCAGGGGAACATCTCGGTGATGCTCGCCAACACATCCATGCTGGAGCAATTGATCAAAAAACTGAAAGCGGTTAAAGGGGTGAAATCTGTGACGAGATTGAACTAGATCGTCTCAGTTGGAGGAGTCTCAGCTGCAGGAGTCTCAGCTGGAAGATCCTCATTTGCAGGAACTTCGTTTGCTGGGGTCGCTGCCGGAGAGGTCTCTTTAGCGGGAGTAACATCTGCCGGGGGAGTATCGGCGAAGGATGAGAGTAACTGTTGCACATACTCCCTTTGATAATCCAGGGGACGAAGAATCTCATCATTGTATTTGATCAGATCAATATCAATGACCACTTTTCCCAGGTATTTATCTTTTGGAGTACGTCCTACTGCCCGTTCCGTCTGTTTGATCTTATCGATGATCTCTTCAGGCACCATCACGGTCTCCACTTTTGCCAGCACATTACGAAAAAGATATGAATACTTTTCATCGTCCGGCTCTGTCAGTATCGGCTGGCTGAAGATGATCCCGGGAAAAAGACGGGTAAGCATTCGCTTGGCTTTGTCGATATTGGTCTTTGCGAACGTGTTTGATCCTATGCTTAGTAAAATTGTGCTCATATTGATAAATTGAATTACAAATATACACATTTTTGATTAAAATGATCGCAGAAATGCAAAATCTATTATCTTTGTTGAACATACCTACCAGAAATGAAAAATTTACATATTGTTTTCTTTTTCCTACTAATTATTCTCTCTTTTGATCTGCAGGCCCAGGATTCAAAGCCGTTGATCTATCGGATAAATATCAAGGAAAATATTGGCAGTAACACATGGATCTACCTGCAAAACGGCCTTCATGAGGCAACAGAGAAAGATGCCCACGCCGTGCTTCTGCATATGAACACTTATGGCGGAGGTGTGCTTGAGGCCGACTCCATGCGTACAGCTATTCTGAATTTTCCACTGCCGGTTTACGTCTTTATTGATAACAACGCAGCCTCGGCCGGAGCACTTATCTCCATTGCATGCGACAGTATCTTCATGCGCAACAGCGCTTCCATTGGTGCAGCCACGGTGGTGGATGGTTCCACAGGAGCAGCAGCACCCGACAAATACCAATCCTACATGAGAGGCACGATGCGTGCTACGGCAGAAAGTCACGGTAAAAAGGTGACGATTAAAGAAGGGGACACCATCACAAAATGGAGGCGTGATCCGCTGATAGCAGAAGCGATGGTGGATGAAAGGATCGTCATACCCGGTTTTGCCGACTCTACACAGATCCTCACCCTGACAGCCAGTCAGGCGATGGAGCTGGGTTACTGTGACGGAGTGGCGGAAAGCGTTCATGAGGTGATTGTGAGCCATCTGGGGCTGAGCGATTATGTTCTCGAAACCTATAATCCCTCCTTTTACGATAAAATAAAGGGGTTTCTCACCAACGGAGTGGTACAGGCATTCCTGATTATGTTTATAATAGGCGGCATCTATTTTGAGCTGCAGTCGCCCGGCCTCGGTTTCCCCACAGCTGCAGCTATCACGGCAGCCATTCTCTATTTTGCTCCTTTGTACCTTACAGGTTACGCCCAGAACTGGGAGGTGTTGCTCTTTGTGCTGGGACTCATATTCATTGTCTTCGAGATCTTTGTCATCCCCGGCTTCGGGATCCCCGGTATACTGGGGATCGTCTTTATATTCTCGGCATTGGTGCTGGCGCTGGTGGGGAACATCCGGTTTAATTTCGAAGGATTACCGCCTACGGAGCTTTTCCGTGCAGTGATGATCGTTCTGGGTGGCATGGGTATGGGTGTCGGACTTATCATCTACCTGTCGAGCAGGATAGGTAAACCGGGTTTTCTGAATCATGCCGCACTTCATGCCGATCAGGAAGGATTTATGTCTGTTTCGATGGAGCCAATGACGATGGTGGGTAAGTCAGGTATTGCTGCTACTGTATTGCGTCCGTCAGGGCGGGTGAATGTAGCAGGTGAATACTACGATGCCATCTCCCTGAAAGGATTCATTGAACAGGGCGATGAAGTGGTGGTGAAACGGTTTGAGAATTTCCAGCTCTATGTGGTGAAGAAGTAAGTAGGAACAGGCAGCATAAAAAAACCCTGAGATCTTTTTGCCCCAGAGTTATTTATCTGTTAAATAACAGCGCTGTTTTATCAATTGTAAGCAGCAAGCTCTTTTTCAGAATAGGCGGCTTTCTTGAAATAGAAGAAAATAAAAAATGGTACGATTAACAAAATAATTGCCCAGATAATATTACTGGTCTTGCTTCCTTTTTTCATGTTGTTCACAAAGATGTGACCCAATAATCCTTCAACAACCAAAATCAACCCGATAATGAGGTTTAGATTGTTGGTTAAGCCCATAAAAAAAGGTATCACTAAAAAGGCTACTCCAATGAGCATCACAACGACGCCGATGTATTTTGCAAATTCTTTCATGTGTGTATAATAATTATGTTTTTGATTTCGTAACGCAAATAAACACAAAATTCAACAAACAAGGAAATAATTTGAGATAAAAATGAAGCGCTATGGGTAAAAAAGAGAATAGTGATTGAAAAACTCTCTCTTTTATGTAGGGACCCTATATAAAATTCTTTATTTTTATACATTGTTCATCCTATGAATGTAAAAGTAGTGAGAAATATCCTCCGTTTTTTGTATCAATGGATCATTTTTATACCGTTGTTTATCTTTGTCACCCTTATCACGGCATTGGTAGTAATGATCATGGCACCTGTTTTCGGATGCAAGGTATGGGGCTATTTTCCACCTCATTGGTGGTCGAGAATCACCTGTTGGCTGGCGCTCTGCCGTGTAAAAACAAAAGGACATGAGAAACTGGACCCCCGTCAGTCCTATGTTTTTGTAGCAAACCACCAGGGCGCTTTTGACATCTTTCTTATCTATGGTTTCCTGAATCAGAATATCAAATGGATACAGAAACAGAGCTTACGGAGAATACCTTTAGTGGGGTTTGCATCGGAGAAAGCAGGCCATGTCTTTGTGGATAACTCAAATCTGGCGACACGGGGCGCAACCATAGACAGAGCAAAAGAACAAATTGCAAATGGTGTATCGATGGTCATTTTCCCTGAGGGAGCACGTACCCTGTCAGGAAAAATGGGGCGCTTTAAACGGGGTGCCTATCATATCGCCTATGAGATGAAACTGCCTATCGTACCAGTAACCATTAATGGTCCTTATGATGTGTTAAAAAGAAACACCCATCATCTCAAACCAGGTCGTCTGGAACTGGTCATTCACGAACCGATCCCTACGGAAGGACTCACGGAAGCAGATCTCCCGGGATTGATTGATCGTACACGGGAAATTATTCATTCAGCACTGTGGAAAAAATATAAGTAGGTATGGGGTAATTTGCTGTCTGGTGAAGTGTAACCTCTATAAAAAAGGAATGGTTGTCTCACGACAACCAATCTTCATTGTTAACCTTAAATCTAATACCATGAAAAACACGTTGCAAAGATAAGCGCTCCGTGGCATATCACCAAATTATTTTCTGTTAAATCTCTGCTTTTTAAATTAATTTAGTATTAAATCTTCCACTATCGCATATGGAGGGTAGGTTGTTTGCGTTTGTTTGCAAATTTTTGGGTATTGTATCTGTTTAGTCGTAGATTCTGTTGGCGAAGAAGTTGAGTAAGCCCCAGTTGAATCTGTACCAGCGTCTTGTAGCTCTTTGTTTCCCTCCGAATTGAAGCAGAAACCGCGATCTGCCGGCATTTTTATTCAGGAAACCGACATCCATAAAGTCGAAATAGTGAAACCCGTTCTCTTCTGAGATGTTCATGGCCGAATAGAGGGTGAAGATGGTGGGGTAAAGAGTGCTGTATCGTTTTGTTTTTCCCCAGTAGTAGAGGCAGTAGGCGGTGGTTTTTCTCTCGAAACCTAAAATAACACCTCC
The DNA here is from genome assembly GCA_016649795.1 of Proteiniphilum sp. Lineage (GTDB taxonomy): Bacteria > Bacteroidota > Bacteroidia > Bacteroidales > Dysgonomonadaceae > Proteiniphilum. The sequence goes on from JAENWZ010000030.1 coordinate 10,464, forward strand.
GATAATTTTCCCCTGATAGCGGGTGAGCATTATTTTCCCTTTTCCTTTTAGTACGTAATGGTGGAAGAAATTCTCAAAATATTGGAAAGGGGGGAAGCGGCGCGATATTTTTTTGTTGTTGGTGTCCTGGATCAGTTTATATATTTCAGGCAGTTTATCTTCAGATCTCAATTCTTCCATCACAACGCCTTTCTTCAGCGCTTTGTTTACCTGGTTCCTTCTCGATGCGGACAGCTGGTCCCATATTTTTCGTTTACGCTGCATGGAGTTCCGTATATTGATCCACTTCACGGAATAGAAATAGTTTTCCCGAAATCCTTTGTAGCCGAAGATCGCATTCCCCAGGTTCTCGTAACGCACAAGAAAAACCTTGTTTTGTACCTCTTTCACCAAATGGGTGATGAGCGTGCCGAACAGTTCTATCTTAGGAGCATCTTTCGCAAAGAATACCGGTTGTTGTGATATGAAACAACGTTTAAACAGAGAGTTGCTGAGAAAGCGGTTTCTCCGCATGATGATGGCGAACATGGCCGCAACAGGCTTTTCTTCCTCAAATGCAATGAGCATGAATGGGGTATAGGTGGAGGTATCACTGTACCAGTCGAACGATGAAGCGTAGTGGAAAAAGTTAATCTCCTCCATGGGAGGAAGCTCCTCCTTGCGATAATATGTTTTTACACTGTATTCCATTTCGTAAGAAAAGGAGCAATTAATCTCATTGGTGACAAAAATAGTAAAATTATTTAATCTACAATGAATATCGTTCAGATAAACAGATAGCATTATTTCATCCTATATCTTTCAACAATTCTGATTTTTATATAAATTTGCATCTTTTTAAAACAATGTACACCGGGTAAAATGAAAAATGCAAACTCTTTTCATTTGATTTTAATTCACAAACAAATACAGCAATGAGAAAAATCATTCTATCCACACTCTTTTTTATTGTGGTTCAAGCTATCCATGCGCAGAATAATCCTTTGTGGTTGCGTAACAGCGTGATCTCACCCGATGGATCCTCCGTTGCGTTTACCTACAAAGGGGATATCTTCACCGTCCCGGTAACGGGTGGTAGAGCCTGTCAGGTCACTTCACATTCCTCCTATGATACGCGTCCCGTATGGTCACCACAGGGAGATAAGCTCGCTTTCGCCTCTAACAGGGAGGATAGCTTCGATCTCTATGTGGTTACTCTTCACAACGGAGAAGCCAGGCGCATCACCTCCCATTCAGCCAATGAATATCCGGAGGCGTTCAGGGATGACAACAATGTGCTTTTCAGTGCTTACATTCAGCCTGCAGCTGAGAATCAGCAATTCCCATTGGGCCTGTTTTCGCAGCTCTATTCTGTTTCGCTTGACGGTGATCGTCCGCAGCTCTTTTCGGCTGTGTACATGGAGAACATTGCACAAAGAGGTGATCAGTGGCTCTACACCGACAGAAAAGGGTATGAAGATGTATGGAGAAAGCATCACACCTCATCCATTACGCGTGATGTATGGTTGTTCGATGCGAAAAAGAAGAGCCACAGGAAACTCACCTCTTTCGCCGGGGAGGACCGTAACGGTGTCTGGTCGTCCGGCGGTGACAGCTATTATTATCTGAGCGAGCAGAACGGCTCCTTTAATATCTTTCGTGCAGGTATCGATGGAGGTGCTCCTATGCAGATGACTCAATTCAGTGATCATTCGGTGCGTTTTCTTTCGGCCGACAAGAACGATAATCTCTGTTTCTCCTTCAACGGGGAGTTGTATTATATGAAAAAAGGGGAAGAACCCCGCAAAATTGAAGTAGAGATCGTTTCCGATAATTTTGAAAGAGAGAGAGTGCCCCAAACGCTCACCTCGGGAGCCGGATCTATTGCAGTCTCGTCGAACGGGAAAGAGATTGCTTTCGTTGTCCGCGGAGATGTTTTCGTCACCTCCGTAGAATTCTCTACCACCAAACGTATTACCGATACGCCCCAGCAGGAGAGAGATGTGGATTTCAGTCCCGACGGCCGTTCGCTCGTCTATTCATCAGAACGCAATAATACCTGGAATATTTATAAAACCGATTTGGTTCGTAAAGAGGACAGCTATTTTTGTTATGCCCGCGAATTGAAAGAGATACAACTGACCAGTACTGAGTCTCCCTCTTTCGATGCCGTTTTCTCTCCCGATGGGAAGGAGATAGCCTACCTGGAGAATCGTTCAGAGATACGTGTGTTCAATCTGGAAAGCAAGAAGTCGCGCAAGGTGATGGATGGAAAGTTCAACTATTCCTACAGCGACGGTGATCAGTGGTTCCGGTGGTCACCCGACAGCAAGTGGATCCTCTCGGATTATATCGACCGGGGAGGATGGAACAACAAGGATGTGGCTCTGATAAAAGCGGATGGCAGCGAGGAGATCACCAACCTGACACTCAGCGGGTACAGTGATGTGCGTGCGAAGTGGGTACTGAAGGGTAAAGCGATACTTTTCTTCTCCGACCGTGCCGGTTATCGCAGTCACGGCAGCTGGGGTTCCCAGCGCGATGCCTACCTGATGTTCCTCACACCCGATGCCTATGATGATTTCAGGCTGAACAAAGAGGAGCGTGCCCTGAAGAAGGAGCTGGAGAAGAAAGCGAAAGAGGATAGTAAGGAGATTGATAAAAAAGCAGATGACAAAAAATCGGACGCCAAAGAAGATTCTGTGAAAAAAGCCGAGCCGCTTTTGTTCGATCTGGAGGAACGTCGTCACAGGGTTGTAAGGCTTACGCGCCACTCTTCCAGCCTGTCAGATGCTTATCTCAACAAAGATGGCTCTAAACTCTACTATCTTGCCAGTTTTGAAAAAGGGGTGGATCTCTGGGAGCAGGATTTTCTGGAGAACAC
>JAENWZ010000052.1 GCA_016649795.1 Proteiniphilum sp.
AAATGGATTATCCACCGACTGGCGAAGTTATCCAACAGGGTGATTGAGAGAAGAGTAGAAGATATCGCGTTAAGGAGCTTTCTTATGAATATCTTCAACATCATGCTCTTTGCCGTACTTATCATACTAATTATTAATATCGTCGGCACAAAAACCGTCTCCATTGCCGCACTGATAGGTTCGATAGGTCTGGCGGTGGGACTGGCAGTAAAAGACAATCTGGCCAATTTTGCGGGCGGGGTAATGCTGCTATTCAACAAACCGTTCAGAGGGGGTGACTATATAGAAGCACAGAGCGTTGCCGGAACAGTGCAGTCTATAGGTATCCTCTACACCACCATCACCACTTTCGATAACAAAACCATTCATATTCCTAACGGTCCTCTTTCTACGGGTAATATCACCAACTACAGTACACAGGCAACACGCCGTGTGGATCTGACAGTCAATGTGGATTACGGTTCGGATGTGGAGCTGGTGAAAAAGCTTCTGCTCGATATTGCCGAAAAGCACCCGCAGGTGCTGGATGAGCCTGCCCCTTTCTCCCGCATGGTGAAGATGAACGACAGCTCAATCGATTTTGTGTTGAGAGTATGGACGCTGGCGGGTGATTTCTGGCCGGTGACATTTGATTTGAACGAACAGACCTACGAAGCGCTGAATGCTCACGGTCTCAACATACCATTCCCGCAGATGACTTTACATATGGCCAAAGAATCTCTGGAAAGCGAAAAGAAATAAACACAACTGAAAAAAGAATAAACCCTGCCTCCTTTTATAAGAGACAGGGTTTATTTTTTAGAATTCCGAGTTAAAATGGAAGCGGATATTTTTAAAATCCTGCTGCGCCATCATTAAGATGTAACTTGACTCCGCCAGGAAGACATCCCTCCCCTCTTTATCATGTGCCATATACTGATATTTCCGTTTCTTGAAATCGGCCAGTTGCTCAGCATCGTCACTCTCAATCCAGCACGCTTTGTAGAGATTGATCGGATCCCAGCGACATTGGGCTCCATACTCGTGCAGCAGGCGGTACTGGATCACCTCAAACTGAAGCTGACCCACTGTACCAATGATTCTTCTCCCGTTAAACTGATTGGTGAACAGCTGTGCTACACCCTCGTCCATCAACTGCTCCACACCTTTCTGCAGCTGTTTCGATTTCATTGGATCGGCATTCTCGATGTACTTGAACATCTCCGGAGAGAAGCTGGGCAGCCCTTTGAAATGTAACTCTTCACCCGATGTAAGCGTATCCCCGATCTTGAAGTTGCCATTATCGGGCAGACCAACAATGTCACCGGCATAGGCCTCATCCATGATCTCCTTTTTCTGCGCCATAAAGGCTGTGGGTGATGAGAACTTCATCATCCGGTTATATCTTACATGCTTGTAGTTGACGTTTCGCTCAAACTTACCTGAACATACTTTTACGAATGCGATACAGGAACGGTGATTGGGGTCCATGTTCGCATGAATTTTGAAGATGAAGCCGCTGAACGCCTCTTCGTAAGGATCCACCACACGTTCCTCTGCCTGCACTTCCCGCGGAGAGGGTGCGATTTCCACAAAACAATCGAGCAGTTCCTTCACCCCGAAGTTATTCAATGCCGATCCGAAGAATACCGGTGCCATCTTGCCGGCAAGATACTCATCACGTTGAAATTCGGGGTATACTTCGGTGATCAGCTCCACATCATCACGCAGTTTTTCTGACAGTTCAACACCTATATGCTTTTCCAGTTCCGGAGATAAAATATCCAGATTTACCGATTCCGTCACGACCTGTTTACTGGGCTGATAGAGATCGAGGCTCTGCTGAAACAGATTGTAGACACCACGAAAACGATCACCCATATCTATAGGCCAGCTAAGTGGGCGGACAGCGATCTGCAGCTCGTCTTCCAGTTCATCCAGAATATCGAAAGGATCCTTTCCCTCACGGTCCATCTTATTCACGAAGATCATCACCGGCGTATGACGCATACGGCAGACCTCCATCAGCTTCCGTGTCTGCGCCTCCACACCTTTCGCCACATCCACTACTATAATGACACTATCCACTGCCGTGAGTGTGCGGAAGGTATCTTCGGCAAAATCCTGGTGACCCGGTGTATCAAGGATGTTGATCTTATGATCATCATACTCAAATCCCATCACTGAGGTGGCGACAGAGATTCCGCGTTGTTTTTCAATCTCCATCCAGTCGGAGGTGGCTGTCTTCTTGATCTTGTTCGACTTCACAGCTCCCGCCACATGAATGGCCCCGCCAAAGAGCAGCAATTTCTCTGTCAAAGTAGTTTTCCCCGCGTCGGGGTGGCTAATGATGGCGAACGTGCGCCGGCGTTGTATTTCTTGTTTAAGTGACTTCATATATTTCAGTTCTCAGTTCTCAGTTGTCAGCTTTTTAGCTGGGGTTAATGTTTCTTTCAGCGGTTTGGGTTTTAGCTTTCAGCAGTCAGCTTTAATTTTTAATTTTTAATTTTTTTATGCATCGGCCGAGGGCTTCCTCCCATGGGGGTATTATCACACTGAAAGTATTGCTTATTTTTGAGAGGTCCATCACGCTGTAAGCAGGACGTTCTGCAACCGAATTGTATTCATGCGTTTGTACCGGTATTAATTCACATCTCTCCAATCCCGCTAATTTTTTAATCTCATCGGCAAACCCGAACCAGGTGGTCTCCCCCCTGTTTGAGAAATGATAGATCCCTCTCTTCCATTCGTTCTCCTCCGTCTGTTGCAGTATATGCAGGATCATCTCCGCCAGATCAGCCGCATAGGTAGGTGTACCCCGCTGGTCGGCTACAATAGAGAGTTGCTCTCTTTCGTTCATGAGTCTCATCATCGTCTTCACGAAATTCGATCCAAATTCCGAATAAAGCCAGGAGGTACGAAGAATGATCCATTCACCGGCAATTGCCTGTAATGCCTCCTCACCCTTTAGCTTCGATTTACCGTAAACAGACAAGGGATAAGCCGTCATTTTTTCAGTGTATGGAACAGATGACTTTCCGTCGAAAACAAAATCGGTGGAGATATGAATCACTTTCACACCATACTGTTGAGCCACCAGGGCAATATTCTCCACTGCCGTTGCATTCACGGTATATGCTTTCTCAACATCCGTCTCTGCTTTATCCACAGCTGTATAGGCAGCGCAATTTACAATATATTGTATCTGATAATCATTCACGTAAGAAGCGATCTGCTGCCTGTCGGTGATATCCAGTTCATCTGCATCGGTAAACAGAAACCTGAAAGGCTGATTCAGGCGACCGGTCAGTGCTTTTAACTCACTCCCCAGTTGTCCGTCAGCACCGGTTACCAGTACATTCTTCTGTACCAGACCGTAAAAATAGTGCTGCTTCGGAGTCTCTTTCTCTGTACCGCCCAGTGCCTTGCTTAATCCTGTAAATATTGCCATTTCTCTTCAGTTAAAAACCCACATCTTCCTTGTCTATCGTTCTATATTTTATTGAAAGTAGGCGTAACAATGCCGTAATCTGTGCAACAGCTGCCTGTGTTTCACCCCATATCTCCCGTTTCTGCAGTTTCAACAAAAGATATCCATATAATGCAGTGAAGCATGTTTCCAGTTCAGATACTTGCTTGTTGCCCGATTTAGCCCTTAAAGCTACAATATGAGGTAGTGTATTGTAATAGGTACCAATATATTCAGATTCTTTGGGATCTTTCAACAACCGCAGATGAACATCTGTAAGATCTATCAGAATATTTTTATTGATTTGCAAATGACCCTCTTTTTGAAGACCTTCCGATCTCATCATCAGAATCAACCCTTCATACCGGTCACGTGCGTTCTCTCTCTCTTCCACTGTTTGATAAGAAGAATCGATGATCGATTGCGCTACTTTATCCAAGTCAAGCCCGTATGCGCGCAAAAGATCTTCTGTCTGCCACATGAAGAGCAGGTATTCGGCTATGTTCTCTTGTTTATTTGGGATCATCATTGCTGTGAGTTGTGATGAGGGTGTAAAGAATACCCGAAACTTTCACTAAATTTGCCACAAAAGTACAAATTTATGCTCAAGTATCATATTATTGAATCAGGTTATTTTCTTGGCGATGGCGGTGTGATGTTTGGTCCTGTACCTAAAAAGTACTGGTCGGCCAAATATAAGGTGGATGAAAAGAACATGTGTGAGATGTCGCTGCGCTGCCTTTTCATTGAAACGGACAATAGACGTATTCTTGTGGATGCCGGTCTGGGAGACAAGCACAACGCGCGATTGAAATTTTTTCAACCCTATAAGCAGAAGAGTATTGTTGAAGAGATCCGTCAGATTGGTTATGAACCGGAGGAGGTGACCGATGTGATTCTGACCCATCTCCATTTCGATCACTGCGGAGCGAGCACCGTATTGAATGACCAGAATCAGGCAGTCCCCACTTACCCCAATGCCACCTATCATGTGAGCCTCGCACAATGGAAGAACTACAGGAACCCGTCGCTTTTCGAGAAAAGCTCCTTTTTCCCCGAGAACATTGAACCGGTATATGATGCCGGACAGCTGCAGTTCGTGCTCAATGATATGCAGCTCGATGATAATATCCGACTGGAGCTTTACGACGGGCATACACCCGGACAGATAGTGGTGCTGTTCGATACGGAGGAGGGCAACTATGCCTATCCGGGTGATGTCGTGCCCACTTCCCTGAACCTATCACTGAGCTGGCTCTCAGCCTACGACAACAGTGTGGCCGTCGCCATGGAAGAGAAAAAACGATTTCTTGATAAAGCAAAAAAAGAGAAACGCACCCTGATATTTTATCACGATGCGTATACCCCTATGGCGAAATTATAACGCTGACTATTTCTTCAGACGCCCGTTTTTTTGAGCGCCTGATCCAGTATCCACTGTATCTGTCCGTTCACGCTGCGAAATTCATCGGCAGCCCATTTCTCAATAGCCTCCATCGTCTCCGAATCGAGTCGCAACGCGAAATTCCTGGTTGTTTTCTCTTTCTTCGGCATCCATTTCTCCTTTCATTGGTTATTTTTATTGGTAGAGCGAGCCAGTGTTCACTACCGGTTGTGCTGCCTCATCGGCACAAAGAACAACCAGCAGGTTGCTCACCATGGCAGCTTTCTTATCACTGTCCAGTTCAACGATATTTTCACCCTCAAGACGGTCAAGTGCCATTTTCACCATGGTCACTGCTCCTTCTACAATTTTCTCACGGGCCGAGATAATAGCTTCAGCCTGCTGGCGGCGGAGCATCACTGCAGCAATCTCAGGAGCATACGCCAGGTAGTTGATACGCGCCTCCACAATCTCAATCCCTGCCATCTCCAGTCGGATATTCAGCTCTTTCAGCAGATCTTCGTTGATCTCTTCCCCACCCGACCGCAACGTCTGCTCATTATCTGAGACCACATTGTTATCGTAAGCATAAAGACCGGCGACCTGTCTCAGTGCGGCATCACTCTGCACAGCAACAAAGTTCTCGAAAGCATTCATCTGTTTGGAGACGTTGTAAACAACAACCCCATCTTTCGTTGAAGCCAATGTCTGTGCATCAATCTCAAACATCGACTTATAGGTATCTTTCAGCTTCCAGACCAGCACAAGTCCGATTAGTACCGGATTACCCACCTTATCGTTTACTTTTATCGGATTCACGTTCAGGTTGCGTGCACGCATGGAAAGCTTCTTTTTTGTCATAAAGGGATGTACCCAGAAGAATCCCGTATCCTTTAATACCCCGTTGTATTTCCCGAAAAAGATCATTACGATCGCTTCATTGGGTTCCAGCTTGGCAAAACCGAATAAAAAAATGAACCAGAGCAGAGAGAGCACAATGCCGCCAATAATACCCCAGAAACCCAGGGAAAAAAGCCATGCAAATACACCCAACATCACCAGCAACAGAAAGAGCATCAAAAATCCGTTTAGTTTTAATCCTTGAAAATTGAATTCTTTTGTTCCCATAACAATAAATTTATAATGATATTATTTTGATATCACAAATATAATACACCTTTTTTAATTTCTGCCACAAAATTTGAGTAAAAATTCAATATTTAACATTTCCTGCTTTGGCGGACTACTTACAATTGAATCAACACCCTAAACTTCTGCTTGATTTTGTGTTGTTTGTACTTTAAAAAAAAGAAAATTGATTAACTTTGCAGATTAGTTAGAGGAAAAGAACAAAATAGTGTAGAACAAATAATTAGTTATCAAATTTTTAAACTTAATGAAAAAACTTTTATTAATCTCAATGGTATTTATGGCATTAATTGCGTGCACCAAGACAGAGAAGTCAGCTGAAAAGGGAGCTATTTTCATGACCGAATTCGACACTCCTTTCGCCGCACCACTATTCGACAAAATAACAATGGATGATTATGTACCTGCATTCGAAGCGGGGATGACACAACAAGCAGCTGAAATTGATTCCATCGTCAATAATCCTAACCCGCCCACTTTCGACAATACTGTTTTGGCTCTCGATAACAGCGGATCTGTGCTGAGTCGCGTCTCGGCCGTTTTCTACGGATTGGAAGGAACCGACACCAATGAAGAGATGCAAAAAATCAAGTCAGAGATGTCGCCCAGGCTCACCGCACACAGTGACAACATCAACCTGAATGAACAATTGTTTGAACGTATAAAAACATTATACAACAATGCTTCGTCGCACAATCTTACCCCCGAGCAGTTCCGTTTGCTGGAGGTCTATTACAAGGATTTCGTTCGTTCCGGCATTATGCTCACTGAAACAGATAAAGATAAGCTACGCGAGATCAACAAAAAACTCTCAGCTTTAACCATACAGTTCAACGATAATGTACTGAAGGAGACCAACAACTACAAGCTCGTCATCGATAACGAAGATGATCTGGCCGGCCTGCCACAGAGCGTTGTCAGTGCAGCTGCAGAAGCAGCAGAAGCTGCCGGAGAAGAGGGTAAATGGGTTTTCACCCTGCATAAACCAAGCTGGATCCCATTCCTGCAATATGCCGACAACCGCGATCTGCGCGAGAAGTTCTACAAGGCTATGTATATGCGTGCCAACAACGACAATGAGTTCGATAACAAGGCGCTGATCAATGAGATAGTGAATCTTCGTCTGGAACGTTCCAATCTGATCGGATTCGAATCATTTGCCCATTATGCACTGGATGACCGCATGGCAAAAAACAAGGAGAATGTATACAAGCTGTTAAATGATGTATGGGAATATGCCCTTCCGCAGGCAAAGAAAGAGGCTGCAGAACTGCAGAGACTCATAGATGAAGAAGGAGGCGATTTCGAACTGGCATCGTGGGACTGGTGGTATTACACTGAAAAACTGCGCCAGGAAAAATATGCCCTCAACGAAGAGGAGCTGCGTCCTTACTTCAAGATGGAGAATGTGCGCGAAGGTGTATTTATGGTTGCCAACAAACTATATGGACTCAATTTTAAGAAACTGGACAACGTCCCTCTCTACAATCCCGAGGTGGAGGCTTATGAAGTGACCGATGCCGACGGATCGCATGTTTCGCTTTTCTACACCGATTATTTCCCACGAGCCAGCAAACGTGCCGGTGCATGGATGAGCAGCTTCCGCAAACAGACAACAAAAAAAGGAGAGGATATTCGTCCCATCATTTATAACGTGGGTAACTTTACCAAACCACTGGCCGACACCCCCTCACTGCTTTCACTGGATGATGTGGAAACACTTTTCCATGAATTCGGACATGCGCTCCACGGGATGCTGTCGAAAGTAACCTATAATGGATTATCAGGAACAAGCGTCGCCCGTGATTTTGTGGAGCTCCCTTCTCAGATCATGGAACACTGGGCTTTCAAGCCTGAAGTGTTGAAGATGTACGCCAAACATTATGAAACAGGAGAAGTGATCCCCGATGCATTGATAGAAAAGATAGTGGCTGCCGGCAAGTTCAACATGGGTTTCACCACTGCCGAATTTGTTGCTGCCGCGCTGCTCGATATGGATTACCATACGCAAACAGTAGCGCAGGAATATGATGTGAATGCATTTGAAACAGTATCGATGAACAAGATCGGCATGATCGATGAAATCATACCGCGTTATAAAAGCAGCTACTACTCACACATCTTCAGCAGCCCGGAGGGTTACGCATCGGGATATTACAGTTACTTATGGTCGGAAGTGCTTGACGCCGATGCTTTCCAGGCTTTTGCAGAGAATGGAATTTTCGATCAGGAAACAGCTAAACTGTTCCGTGAAAATGTATTATCAAAAGGTAACACGGAAGACCCGATGGAACTGTATAAGAAATTCCGCGGGGCTGAACCCAATCCTTTGTATCTGTTAAAAAACAGAGGTTTTATTGAATAAACAACAACGCTGAGTTATCAGTCAACTGTTTATCGCGGAGAGCAAATCATTTTTGATATCGCCGGATGAGTTCATAGAAAATTATCCGGCGATATTGTTCTTAAAAAGATAAAAAAAACGTATATTTGCACGCTCAAAAAGAAGGGGCATGAAACATCCCTTACATTTTTCACGTGAATATCATATAATAACCTACAAAAGAATAAATTGTAAATTTAAAGTAATATTGAAATGCAAAACAAAGGATTTATTAGAGTTTTCAGTATTATCCTGACAGCTATCTGTTTGTTCTATCTCTCTTTCACTGTGATTGGAAGACAGTACAATAAGAAAGCGGATCAATACGCCAATGGAGACTTATCCCTGAAGAATTACTATCTTGATTCATTATCCACCGAAAAAGTCTATCTTAATTACACCCTTAAACAAATACGTGAAAAAGAGATCGGACTAGGTCTTGACTTGAAAGGTGGAATGAACGTCGTTCTTGAGATTGACGCTGCACAAGTACTCAGTTCGTTGGCAAACACCGATGATCCTCAATTCAATCAGGCACTGAGAGAGACCGTCATTCAGAACCGACGCGGTACTTCTTCGGACTTTATCTCGCTGTTCCAGCAGAACTACGAAAGGATTAATCCGGCGGGAAAGCTGGCCAATATTTTCAGTGTGACAATGAACGAAAGGGTCAGTCCCACGGCTACCAACAACGATGTAATTACTGTATTACGCAATGAGCTCATCAGTGTTGCTGACAACTCGTTCAATGTTCTCGCCACACGTATTGACCGTTTTGGGGTGGTAGCTCCAAACATACAAAAGTTAGACCGTGCAGAACGCATTTTGGTGGAACTCCCAGGTATTACTGAGCCCGAACGTGTTCGTAACCTGTTACAGGGAAGCGCTAATCTGGAATTCTGGAAAACCTACAATGTCAACCAGCTGGGCATCTACTTCAACGAATTGAACGCCAGATCGGGTGAGTATGCCATGGCTAAAAGAAGTGAGCTGTCTGACACTACCGCGGTTACAGAAGTTGCTGAAGACTCGCTTACAGTGGCCGATCCCCTCTCATTACCGGGTCTGGATGAGGAAGAGGAGGAGATTCTAATCAATAGAAGCTTTGTTGAATATTTCAACGAACCCTATTTCGCCATGAGCGGCGCAACAGGACCGATTTTGGGGAGTGTATCGAAGCTCGATACCGCTGCCGTCAACTTCCTGCTGAATCGTTATAAAGATATTTTCCCTGCAGACGTACGATTTAAATGGGGTTTCAAGCCTATCGACCAACATGAGACCTATTTCCAGCTCTTCGCACTCAAAGGCGATGGCAGCAGACGCGGACCTGCACTCGAAGGAGATGTGGTTACCAACGCCCGTGCCGATCAGGGGCAACAGGGATCAGCATGGGAAGTAACCATGACGATGAACTCTACAGGAGCCAGTCGCTGGTCTACCATCACAGGAACAGAGATCGGCAATTCCATCGCTATCATTCTGGATGGGTTTGTCTATTCAGCACCTAATGTGAACGATCGTATCGATGGCGGACGTTCATCCATCACCGGTAATTTCACCCCGCAAGAGGCACAGGATTTGGAGAACGTGCTCAAGTCCGGAAAAATGCAAGCCGGTGTACGCATCGTTCAGGAAGATGTGGTGGGTCCTTCTCTGGGACAAGAAGCAATCAATGACGGATTTATCTCTTTCATTATTGCTTTGATTGTGTTGTTCATTTTCACCATGTTGCTTTACGGAGTAATTCCGGGTATAGTCATCAACTCCGCCCTGCTCCTGAACTTCTTCTTCACATTGGGTGCGCTCGCAGCATTCCAGGCAGTGCTCACACTCCCCGGTATTGCCGGTATGATCCTCTCACTCGCCATGGCGGTAGATGCGAACGTACTGATCAATGAGCGTATCAAAGAGGAGCTGGCAGCCGGCAAGACACTGCGTCGTGCAATAGAAGATGGTTACAAGAACGCTTTCTCGGCTATTCTCGACTCTAACTTAACGACGATCATCACCGGTATCATCCTGGCCCTGTTTGGTACGGGAGCCATCAGGGGATTTGCTATCACCCTGATCATTGGTATCACGGCTTCGTTCCTTACGGCTGTGTTCCTCACACGTCTGGTATACGAAAATCGTTTAGCAAGAGGTAAATGGCTAAATCTTGATTTCAACACCTCCTTTTCGAGAGCGATCTTCAAGGAATACAGTTTCGATTTTATTCACAACAGCAAGAAGATTTTACTGATCATTGGCGT
>JAENWZ010000036.1 GCA_016649795.1 Proteiniphilum sp.
GAAACAAAGCATCCCCGTTGGTCGGATCAACTCCATAATAGTCACGTAGTCTAAATGAATAAAGCGACTTACCTACAGTGTGTCTCAAACGACCATCTTCAGAATAGGCAATTTCTTCATTATCTCCAAGTTCCAAAATTTTGGTTCGGTTGAAAGCGATATTAGCCCCCACATCCCATTTCAGTTCATTCGTGTTGATAACATCGTAATTTAACTGAATTTCGACACCCTTGTTTTCGAGCGATCCAATATTAAGAAAATTGGATGAAAAACCTGTTGTCTGGGGTACGTTCTTATCCAGAAGCATGTCAGTGGTTTTACGTTTATACACATCAACATTCCCATCCAATCTGTCAAATAGCGTAAAATCAAGTCCCAGGTTCCAGGTTCCGTTCTTTTCCCAAGAAAGAAATGGATTCGCGGGGCGTGAAGGACGCATACCGGTAGTACCATTGTATTGTGCGCTTGAATAGACGCCATAGGAACGATAGGGTGCAATATTGTTGTTACCGTTAACACCGTAACTTGCACGTAATTTCAGAAGATTTACAAACGATAAATCATTCATGAAATCTTCTTTGTGAATGTTCCAAGATGCACCTACTGAATAAAAAGTACCCCATCTGTTTTCATTACCGAATAATGAACTGCCATCGAAACGTAACGATGCCTGCAGATAATATTTTTCGGCATAATTGTAATCGAGCATTCCAAAATATGACAACAATGTCTCTGCACTATATCCCTGTTCACCTTCTACACCTGATTGAGGAGCAGTCTGGACATATGGGATATCAGGATTCACATCAGGAGCATAAATGTATTGAAAAGAATCAGTGTATTTCATCGCTTCCTGACCAAGCAGTATACGAACACTGTGATCTTCATTGAATAGATCATTATACGTAGCCGTATTTGATGTGGTAAGCTGAACATATTTGTTCATAGTTGCCTGCAATGTTGCTGAACCCTCACTTGTTTCCGGTGACCAATATCTGCGGCCATCACCATGAACCGTTTCAATGGCATTCGTTGTTTTCAGCGTTAACTTATTAATAGGCTTCCATTGCATGTAGATATTTCCCAGCAACTGATACGATTTTCCAAACTGGTCATCATACTCAGCAGTAGCCCGTGGATTGGTATTACTGTTTTCAATAATACTAACATTATGTTTTCCTTCGTCATCGTATGCCCGCGTCCAAGGTAATATCATCATCCCAGCAAATACCGGGTTTGAATAATAGAGTGACTGCATCGGAACGTCATTACCTTCCGAATATGAAAGATTGACACGCCCCCCGGTTTCAAGGGTATTTGTCAGCTTATAATCGGCATTAAGACGTCCTGTAATCTTGTTCAGATCCACACCATAGAAAACACCTTCTGTCTTGTTATATGCAAGTGAGCTGTAATATTTGGCTTTAGAATTGCTCCCTGTGGCGTTTATCTCATATTCCTGGATATTTCCCATACGAGTGAGGTGATCCATCCAATTTGTAAGCGGACGGCTTAGGAGCTCTTTCGGACGGTAATAAGTATCCGTTGGATCATCAGGATTATATCCGGCATTCACCGCAGCATCTCGTTGATAGGTATAAAGCTGTTCAGCATTCATGACCCCAAAGCCATTGTCATTGGCCAACCATGAAGCTCCATATTTGGCACGAGCTGAAAAGCTGGTCCTGCCATCTTTCCCACTCTTGGTAGTTACCAATATTACTCCGTTTGCAGCCCTGCTCCCGTAGATAGAAGCTGCTGCAGCATCTTTCAATACTGTGATACTTTCAATATCATTGGGACTGATTGAAGCAAGAACATTCCCTGTATTCAGAAAATCATTGGTATTTCCCGTTAAAACAGGGATACCATCTACAACCCACAGAGGGTTGTTGCCTGCATTGATAGATGATGTACCACGAATACGGATAGATGATCCGGCGCCAGGTTGTCCGGAAGAGGATGTAATTGAAACACCGGCGATCTTACCACCAAGTGCCTTATCCATTGAAACCACAGGAGCATCCGAAATATCTGCGCCACTTACAGTACTAACAGAACCCGTCTTGGTTTCTCGGGTCACGGTACCATAAGCAACTATAACTACTTCCTCCAATAATTTTGAATCGGTCTGTAGCACTACTCTTACACTTGGCCTTACAGGTATTTCCTGTGTTTCATAACCAACATATGAGATAACAAGTATACCTCCGGCAGGAGCCGAAAGGGTAAAATTACCATCGACATCTGTAACTGTACCCTGGGTTGTCCCTTTTACCTGAACAGTAGCACCGATAGCCGGCTCTCCTGTATCATCCACAACAGTACCTCGTACCTGTGTTTGAGCAGTTATAATCCCTATCCCCAAAAAGAGTAGGGAGAAAAACATAGTTAGTTTTCTTTTCATAAACTCTACTTTTTAATTAAACACTTATTATAATTCTATTTTCACTTCTTTAAAGAGGATGTGGTCTGCTCTCTGCAATGAACTGTACTCATAAACGATCATCAGGTTCATTTCTTTATAGAATAACGTTATCCATTATTAACATACATGTAGAAACGGATCTAATACGCAAATATATGCTATTTATTTTAATTACGTAATTTTTTACACATTTTTTTAAAAATATGGGTCAAACCGTTGTGAAACGAGGTGTTTTATACACTTCATCTGAATTTTCGTTGACCTGAACATGCAAACGGTAATATAAATATTTTAACAATTGACCTGCTGTTATAACCTGTGAAACCTAAAACGGCACAAAGATAGCCCTCTATCTGATATAATGCAACATTAATTTGTTAAAACTGATAATATAGTCAATATACGACCCATTTTTGAGTTAAAAATATATCATACACCGATCTACCTCATACTTTTAGATAACAAAAAACCACCCCGGAGGGTGGCTTAATATGAACGATGCTTCAAGAATACTTTATTTCTCTATTCCGATCAATTCTACATCGAAAATAAGATTGGAAAACGGCTTGATCTCACCTCTGTCTGCAGAGCCGTAAGCCAGATCATAAGGAACGACCAATCTCCATTTAGATCCAACAGGCATCAGTTGCAATGCTTCGGTCCATCCCGGAATTACCTGGGTAACACCGAATGTGGCAGGCTCACCTCTGTCTACACTACTGTCGAAAACAGTACCGTCGATCAATGTACCGTGATAATGCACTTTCACCTGATCGGTATCAGCAGGGATCGCTCCGTTACCGGCGCGGATAATCTCATATTGCAAACCGCTGGGCAGTGTAACCACTCCCTCTTTCTTGGCATTCTCGGCCATAAAAGCATCGCCCGCATCAATGCTTTCCTGATATTGGGCTTTAAGATCTTCTTCCTGAAGAGCCTGTGCTTCTGCCTGTGCTTTTTGAGCTGTGCTCTCAATTAAACCGTTGGCATCCAATTTGCTGATAGCCAACTCCTGATTCTTTAAAGTTGAGATAAGACCCGCTATCACCTGATCCCTGTTCACCTTTTTGGTGGAATCAGCTCCGAAAAGCATTTCGCTGAACTGCGGAAGCATCTGCTGAGAGAACTGTACACCTATGCTCAAACCATTTGCATAAGGTGATTTCTCTTCAAGATCCATCGCTTCAGTCATTCCCTTGATAAACTCATTGAGTTTGGGTGCATTCAGTTTATTCACTGAATCAACTTTTGCATCCAGCTCTTTTTGTAACACTTCCTTCTGTGTGGAATCGGCTGCAGCCATTCTCATCTGATAATCATACTCAATATTGGTGGTGTTTTGCAACACGCCCGACTGTTCCAGAAATTGTACCAGACCCTGGTCGGCCATACTTACGCCATAAGCGTATGAAACACTGTCTACTGAATTTTTCAATGATGTCTTAGGTGTAGATGCGCCCCCGCAGGAAACCATCATTACTGCCAAAAGAGTCAATGCACTAAATGTACCAAAAATTGTTTTTTTCATCTTACTTTTAATTTAATTTTCTATAACTTTAAATATCTTGTCTCAAAATTGAGATTTTTCCGTTGTTAAATGCTGTAGTCTATTCTATTCCTAATAATTCCACATCGAAAATAAGGGCAGCGTTGGGTTCGATAGAGTTCCCGGCACCCTGCTCTCCGTAGGCAAGATGGGAAGGGATGAACAATCTCCATTTCGACCCTACAGCCATCAGCTGCAAAGCTTCAACCCATCCCTTGATCACCTGATTCACGCCGAACACTGCCGGCTGACCGCGTTGCACTGAACTGTCGAATACAGTACCATTGAGAAGTGTTCCGTGATAGTGACATTTCACCTTGTCGGTAGCTTTGGGTTTCTCTCCGCTGCCTTCTGTCAGGATCTCATATTGTAACCCACTGGGTAGGGAGATCACATTCTCATTTTTACTGTTTTCTTCTAGAAAGGTCTTTCCCTCTTCAATGATGTTTCCAAGCATCTCATCCTGTTTTTTACTGAAAAATTGCTGAATTATCTCATTTGCTTCCTGGGGACTCATGGAAGGTGTGCTATTGCTCATTACCTCTGAGAAGGCTTTCACAAAAGATTCAACATCTAATTGTCTTAACCCCGAATTCATAAGATTAGAGGCCATACTCATTCCTAACGCGTAACTTAATTTGTCCATTAACTTTTTTCCTTTTTAATATTTGGGGACAAAAGTACGATTTTAATATGAAACAACACCTTTTTACAACGATAAAAAACTATATTTGTCTCATTACAACGTAATAGAGGGGTTTGTATGCAAAAAAAAATAGTCGTTCTTACAGGTGCAGGCATGAGTGCCGAAAGCGGGATAGCCACCTTCAGAGATTCGGGAGGATTATGGGAACGGTATCCGATGGAGCAGGTAGCCACTCCCGAAGGGTTTGAGGCTGACCCGGAGCTGGTGCTGAATTTTTACAATATGCGTCGCAGGGAGCTGTTGAAGGCGAAACCGAATGAGGGACACAGGGGTTTGGTCGATCTGGAATCCTATTTTGACGTGACAATCATCACGCAAAACATCGACAATCTGCATGAACAGGCAGGCAGTAAAAAAGTGTTGCATCTGCATGGTGAACTGATGAAAGCGCGCTCCACGAGCGATGAATCGCTGATTTATGATATCGACCCGCTGCATTGCGATATCCGGCTGGGTGACCTGTGCGAGAAGGGGTTCCAGCTGCGACCGCACATTGTCTGGTTCGGAGAAGCGGTGCCCATGATTCAGGAAGCAGAAGAGATCACCCGCCGGGCAGATATACTGGTGATCATCGGCACATCTATGAACGTTTATCCAGCAGCAGGATTACTCAACGAGGTGAGGAGCAATATACCTGTTTATCTGATCGACCCCAAAGATGTGCATACCCGGCGATACGACATTCACCATATACAAAAAGGGGCATCGGAAGGGGTCAGGGAACTAAAAAAACTGTTACAGATATTTTTTTAATCAAATCATGCCATCAATTTTTGATTTAAGAGCATCCAGCGAGACTACATCAATCTTCTCCTTCATTGACCAACAATCAGCAGATGGAGTTACAACAAAAGTATGTCTTGGCGCCACATCTTCAATGGCAAGATAATTTCCCTTCGACAGAACTGGAGAATAGGAAGCTTTACACTCGATGGCAAATACCCTGTTTCTGACATTCATTACAAAATCTACTTCTGCACCATTGGTGGTTCTGTAATAGAAAAAATCAGCATCCGAATATATTCCTTTAAGGTTTGATAATACAATCTGCTCCCAAATTGAGCCAAATGTTGGATGACCCGAAAGGTCAGCAAAATTTCGCAACCCTAATAATCCGGCTGTAATTCCTGAATCAGCAATGTATACTTTGGGCGATTTCACCAAACGTTTTCCCAGATTAGAAATATAGGGAGGAACGACCTCAACCATGTAGGTGCCGGCCAATAAATCTATATAATTCTTTACCGTTGCTGATGTTACGCCCAAAGAGGTAGCCAAAGTGGAATAGTTTACTGTTTGTCCATTTACATGAGCCAACATTTGCCATAAACGTTTCATGGTTGTTGGCGTAAAACCTGCCCACTGTAATAAATCTCTTTCCAGGAAAGTAATAATAAAACTTTCTCTCCATTCAAAAGAGATATCACTATCCTCTGCAAGTAAACTACGAGGAAAAGCTCCGGCAGAAAAATATTTTTCCAGTGAATAATCATTTTCCAATTCTTCCCAAAGGAATGGAGTTAGTCGTTTATATGAGATTCTTCCGGCAAGAGATTCAGAACTTTGTCTTAATAAATCTCTCGAAGCAGAACCAAGAATTAAAAAACTACCGGCCCTGTTCCACTCGTCCACAAGACTTCTGATGATTGGAAATAGTTCGGGATGTCTTTGAACTTCATCTATACAAATTAACTTTTCTTTTTGAGAAGTAAAGAACCATTCTGCATCTTCCAGCTTTCGCAAATCAGAAGGCCTTTCAAGGTCTAAATAAATATTTTCCGGATAAGCGTCTAAAAGATGCTTAACCAAAGTTGATTTACCACATTGACGAGGTCCTGTTATTGCAGTTACAGGAAAATTTTGTATTGATCTTAATACACTTGGTTCAAGAAATCGATGGATATACATGTTATTCTAAGTTTTTATCCATGCAAATATACGAATAGTTTTTAAAATTTGCATGGTTAAAGTCGGTTTTCCTGGAAATTGAGCACTTTCTGTACCTTCACGGGATTTAAACTTAATTTCTTAAAATCTTTTCAACTGACTGATATGTTATAATTCAAACATTAATCGAGACTCTGGGTGAAATCCTCTAAACTGCTTAAATTGATCTTAGACAATCCCTGCTTTCTTAAGGTCCCAACCGGTTACTGTCGGATAAAAAGACGCAGCTGCTGCGGTAATAGTTGAATCATATCATCTGATCTATCCTAAATTGAAGGCTATAGAGTGATATATTTACCAGAGATTAAAAATCAATCTTTGTAAGTCCTCTTTTTTTTGTAATTTCGCTTTTTTAAAACCAACTGAGAAAAAGCCTGTGGTAAAGAAAATAGCAGAGACACCGATGATGAAGCAGTATATCGAGATAAAGAAAAAACATCCCGATGCTATCTTACTGTTCCGCGTAGGCGATTTTTATGAGACATTCTCGGATGACGCCATCGAGGCATCCGAAATATTGGGGATCACTCTCACGCGCAGAGCCAACGGAGCTGCTCAGTTCGTGGAGCTGGCAGGCTTCCCGCACCATGCGCTCGATACCTATCTGCCCAAGCTGGTACGTGCAGGGAAACGCGTGGCCATCTGCGATCAGCTGGAGGACCCCAAGCTTACAAAAAACCTGGTAAAACGGGGTGTTACCGAGCTGGTGACACCCGGGGTCTCCATTAATGATACCATCCTCAACCATAAGGAGAACAACTTCCTCTGTGCAATGCACATATCAAAAAACAATCAGTACGGCATCGCTTTCCTCGATATCTCTACAGGCGAGTTCCTCACTACCGAAGGAGACCGCGATAATATGGACAAGCTCCTCTCCAACTTCTCTCCGAAAGAGGTGTTGATTGAACACGGCAACAAGAAAAAGTTCGAAGAGGCTTTCGGACCCAACTGGATGCTGTCGGATCTGGATGACTGGATTTTCACTGAAGAGGCGGCGCACGACAGGCTCCTCTCCCACTTCCGGACGAAGAGCCTGAAAGGGTTCGGAGTCGAAAACCTGTCACTGGGTATCATTGCCTCAGGTGGGGTTTTATACTATCTCGATATCACACAGCATACCCATATCGGGCATATCAATGCACTGGTACGTATTGAGGAAGAGCGTTTCATGCGGCTTGACAAATTCACGGTACGCAGCCTGGAGCTTATCTCCACCATGAACGAAGGGGGCAAAACACTTCTCGGCGTGCTCGACAAGACCATATCGCCCATGGGTGCGCGTCTGCTGCGGCGATGGATTGTTTTCCCGCTCAAAGAGCCCAAAGCGATTGAAGAGCGATTGAATGTGGTGGAGAACTTCTTCCGTGAACCGGAACTGAAAACACTGCTCGGTCAGCAATTATCCCTAATAGGCGACCTGGAACGGATCATTTCCAAGGCAGCCGTCGGCAGGATCACTCCGCGGGAGGTGGTTCAACTGAAAGTGGCACTCACGGCTATAGGGCCCATACGTGATGCCTTCCTGGCATCGGGAAATAAAAGCCTGCGGGAGATAGGAGAAAAGCTGGATCCCTGCACCGCGATACGCGATCGTATAGAGAAGGAGATCGTCCCCGATCCCCCCTCACTGATGAATAAGGGCGGATACATCCGGAAGAATGTGAACAGTGATCTGGACGATCTGCGCACGATTGCCTACACTGGCAAGGATTACCTGATGCAGCTACAGCAGCGCGAGAGCGAAAGAACAGGTATCCCCTCGCTTAAGATTGCGTTTAACAATGTGTTTGGTTATTATATCGAGGTCCGTAACACACACAAGGAGAAGGTGCCGGGCGACTGGACACGTAAACAGACACTGGTGAGTGCAGAACGCTACATCACGGAAGAGTTGAAAGAGTACGAAGAGAAAATTCTGGGTGCCGAGGAGAAGATCATTTCGCTGGAGAACCAGATCTACTCATCGCTCGTGGAGAGTCTGATTGAATTCATTTTCACTATTCAGACCAATGCCGGCCTCATTGCACGGACCGATTGCCTGCTCTCTTTCGCCAATGTGGCGCAGCAAAACAGGTACATCCGTCCGGAAATAGATGACTCCTACGCCATCGATATTAAGAACGGCCGCCATCCGGTAATAGAGAAACAGCTGCCACCAGATGAACCGTATATCGCGAACGATGTCTATCTGGATAACGACACGCAGCAGATCATCATCATCACCGGGCCTAACATGGCAGGTAAGTCGGCATTGCTGCGCCAGACAGCACTCATCACGCTGATGGCACAGATTGGCTGTTTTGTGCCGGCCGATGCAGCCCGGATTGGCCTGGTGGATAAAATCTTCACCCGCGTGGGTGCCTCAGATAATATTTCGCTGGGCGAATCAACCTTCATGGTAGAGATGAACGAAGCGGCGAATATACTCAACAACCTCTCCGACCGCAGCCTGATCCTCTTCGATGAGCTGGGTCGAGGCACCAGCACCTACGATGGCATCTCCATCGCCTGGGCTATCGTTGAATATATCCATGAACATCCGAAAGCCCGTGCCAAAACACTTTTCGCAACGCACTACCATGAGCTGAACGAGATGGAGAAATCGTTCAGGCGAATTAAGAACTACAATGTGGCGGTGAAGGAGATCGACAACAAGGTGATCTTCATCCGCAAGCTGGTTCCGGGTGGCAGTGAACACAGCTTCGGTATTCACGTGGCCCGTATGGCAGGGATGCCGCAGAGCATCTCCAAACGGGCTGATGCGATACTGTCGGAGATGGAGTCCTCCAACAGAAACGAGGGGATCAAGAAACCTATCAATGATTTCATTGAGAAACGAGAGGGTTATCAGCTGAGCTTCTTCCAGCTTGATGATCCGCTACTCAGTCAGATTCGCGATGAGATACTCAATCTCGATGTGAATAACCTGACCCCTATGGAAGCGCTGAACAAACTGAATGAGATAAAGAAAATTGTAAAAGGAAAATAGACAGTAAACAGGTGTATCAGCAGGTTTATTGTCAGCAACCGAAACCAACGACACAGATGTATTTCGAAAATAAATTGTACGAGACAATGCGCGCCGGACGTATAGAGGTGATCTGCGGATCGATGTTCTCCGGCAAAACGGAAGAGCTACTGCGACGACTGCGACGAGCCAAAATAGCCAGACAAAAAGTAGAGATATTCAAACCGGCTATCGACACTCGCTATTCGCAGGAAGAGGTGGTGTCGCACGACAGGAACGCCATTATCTCCACACCGGTGGAGCATTCAAGCAACATCTTGCTGCTATCGTCGGAGGTAGAGGTTGTGGGGATCGATGAAGCTCAGTTCTTCGATGAAGGACTGATAGAGGTTTGCCAGCAGCTTGCCGACCAGGGTATTCGCGTGATTGTGGCCGGACTGGATATGGATTTTAAGCGTGTACCCTTTGGTCCTATACCGGGGCTGTGCGCCATTGCCGACGATGTGATCAAAGTACACGACATCTGCTTGAGGTGTGGCAATCTTGCGAACTACTCCCATAGGCTCGTGAAGAACGACAAGCAGATTATGCTGGGCGAAACAGAAGAATATCAGCCTCTTTGCAGAAAGTGCTACCGGAATGAACTATCTATATAAACTGTTCCATATTGATGTTTTTTAAACAAAAAAGCCTTTAAATTGTTATCATTTATACAAAACCAAAACTCAATTAAATTGAGACAGGACAACTTTAATTTTTAAACATCTTATGAAACGAGCAGATAAATCATTTTTTACAAAATTATGGTTACAGCGAGTTACATACACCTTAACAAAACAAAATTATTAATCGTATGAAACTAAGAAAATTATTTTTCGCAGGACTCCTGATCACTGCATTCGCGACAACACTGAACGCGCAGAGCTATAACACAGGATTTGGTGTCAGATTAGGTTATGACAACGGGCTGACACTGAAACACTTCTTCGCACCGGCAACCGCCGGAGAGTTTATCCTCTCTGCTTCACCACGTCATTTTCAATTGACAGGTCTCTATGAGTATCAGCAACCGGTTGCGGGAGCACCCAACCTGGACTGGTACCTCGGTATCGGTGCCCATATTGGAAGTATTCATAAGGATAAGGATCATTACGACGGCGCTATGCTGCTCGGAGCGGACCTTATTGCAGGTCTGGAATACATCTTCCCCAGGGCTCCTTTCACCGCTTCACTCGACTGGAAACCGTCGTTCAACTTCACCAACAGCTACAATGATTACTGGTACAGTGGCTTCGCATTAAGTTTGCGCTACACGTTCAGATAAAAAGGTCTGGATTATTTTTGAAAGCCGCTTTCAGAAGAGAGCGGCTTTTTTATTAAAAATAGATAGTTAAATTCATTATGCACTTTTACCGTATTCCATTTTCCACATTATCATAGGATTTTAACTACGTCTCGACGACAGCAGAAGGGTTATAAGACGGACTTTTATTACCTATTTCATGGGTTAAACGTTCATTTTCTATTTTTAGTCTCTCGTTTTTAGCCGACAGTTCTTTGATCTCACCGAGCAGTTTATCCAAAACAAGCTCCGAGATATTGCTATCACTTGAGTTATTATGCATCTCACCTGTGCCTAAAAACAACCACATTGGATTTAAATCCGGACAATTTTCTATTATCTGCATGAGAACACCTTCCCCTATATCTGAACGTCTTGTATACATTTTACTTATATAACCGTTGGAAACGCCAATCATCCTTTCAAACTCGGCGGGTCTCAATCCCTTCTCATTTATATATTGATATATTCTTTGAATTATTTTCATGGATAAATAGAAAATAGTCCCATTTAAATTTGGTTAATTAGAACATTGTCTATTACTTTGCGTAAAAGTTTCAATTTGAAAGACGCTATAAAGGTATAGAAAAATTTTCACATATAACAAAAATGGGAAATACTATCATAAAGGTTGACTATGCAGTACGGAAAGAGATCATGAAAATACTCAATGTAACGTACCCTACCATTCGGAAGGCGCTAAATGGCGAATCAGATACGGAATTATCAAAAAGAATCAGACAAACGGCGATTGCTAAAGGGGGTATCAAATTTAAAATTGTCGACAAATGAACTATTTTGTTAAGCCAAATGAGCAGAGCCAAGCTTGCCTGGGCTATGCCATGGCGAAAAATAGTCTGATGAAATCGAAAGACAAAATCCCATTAACCGACTGGATATACCCGCTTATACAACTATGTGTCAATAACTAAATAAACAGCATATTTAACCTATTGATCAAAATCATCAATAGTATTCGTGTAATTAGAGCACTTTTGGTATGGGCGACGCTAAATTCGAAAATAATAAAAAGAAGGAGGTACGCAAATATTTGCTTACGGATGTGGCATCATGCACCTTTACTTTCACAGACGGATTGTCAAGCAAAATGAAATCCTCTCCCGGCAAAGAAATTGTGTTGGTGACATTAATACCGCATACGACAAAATTGAAAGCTTTTGAAGACAGAGTCCTTAAATACTATATGACCGCAAAGAATATGAATGAACTGGCGAAACTTTGTGATTACGATTGCATAAAGACTTTCACACGCCATTTCAAAAAATGTTTCGAACAAACACCTTATCAATGGATGTTGGATCGGAAAATGGAGGAGATTTGCTCATTGGTGATCAATTCGGATATGAGCATTACGGAAATAGCCGAAATGTACGACTTCAAGAGCGTGTCACATTTGGTGAATCTCTACAGCAAACGTTACGGAATTCCACCTCATAAAAGTAGATTATCGAAACCAACTGACCTTTAACTTTTTACAAATAATACACACGATTGAATTATTACAGCCCACGTTAAAAAACGCGTAAACAGTAAAAGAGTTGTTATCCGTATCTTTATATACCTATTCACCGGAGCAATCGACAACCGCTTTCAAACGAGGGCAGTTTTTTTATTTTGATCCACATAAAATGCGTAATTTTGTATTTATGCAGAAAACTGACAAAGAGAGAGATTCTCAATTGCTTCAACATCTGAACGGGCCACAAAAGGCTGCCGTGGAGTTTTGCGACGGACCATCGCTCGTGATCGCGGGCGCCGGCTCAGGCAAGACCCGTGTACTCACCTACAAGATAGCCTATCTTCTGGAACAGGGGCTCCCCCCCTACTA
>JAENWZ010000105.1 GCA_016649795.1 Proteiniphilum sp.
AGGGAGGGTTTATGTCTCCTTGGCCGGTCAGTCGTTGCATACGCTGGAGTTCAATGAGATGAGACAGCTCTCTTCCGGGATGGTCACAGAGGAGGTGGTGAATCAGTTGAATAAGGCAGCCGAAAAATTCCAGCCCGAGATGAAGCGTAATTACAGAGTTGCCGATGTGGAGTATTATATTGATGATAAACCGGAACGTAGTCCGGTGGGAGTGACAGGTTCACAGATAGAAGCCGGCTTTGAACTGATTGTAGGGCGTCCCAACCTCTTGACCAATATTCAGAAAAGCATCTCCTCGAAAACAGAGCTGGAGATTGTGGATTATATTGTAGGAGCTACTGCCTCTGCTGAGATGGCACTCAACGAAGAAGAGAAAGAGCTTGGATGTGGTTTCCTGGATTTCGGTGCCGGCACCACCACCCTCACTGTATATAAAAATGGGATTCTCCGGCGTATGGTGGTCATCCCCTTTGGTGGTAAAAACCTCACGAAGGATATTTGTGTACTGAACTTTACCGAGAATGATGCAGAACAGTTGAAGATAAAGTTTGGTAAAGCATTCGAGAACCAGGATGGTCCGCTTTTCTCATCCCCGTTTTCATCTAAACCTGATATCGACCTTGCAGAGCTGAACAAAGTAATTGGTATGCGTCTGGATGAAATCATCGCAAATATAAAGGAACAGTTAAGCCTCTCCGGCTACGAAGGCCAGCTGGGAGCAGGATTAATTATCACCGGAGGTGCATCACAACTCAGGAATCTCGATATTTATCTCACACAAAAGCTAAAATTGTCAGTGAGAAAAGCATCAGCGAAGAAGACCTTGATAAACAATGCTCCCGAACTAATCAACGATCCCTCCTACACGCAGGTGCTGGGCATGCTCCTTAGCGCAGAAGAGGATTGCGAGCAGGTGACAGTTGAGTCTTATGATGACGATGAGAGAGATGAGAGCCGATCCTTCTCATCCGGCTGGTTTGGAGGAAGCAAAAAGAATAATCCTAAACCTGAGAAGAAGGAGAAGAAACCGAAACCGAAACCTGTAAAGAAAGAGGGGGGATTCATTTCAAAAATGGAAGATGTTTTCGGAAATATATTTACGGAAGAAGATGATGAATAACAGAGCAAAAACCGCAAGTAATGGATGACGATATATTGGATTTTCAGATAGAGAGCCACACGGATGCTATTATCAAAGTGATTGGCGTGGGGGGTGGCGGCGGGAACGCTGTGAACCACATGTTCCAAGAGGGCATCCATGATGTCTCTTTCGCTCTTTGCAATACCGATAATCAGGCGTTGATGGAGTCACCCGTGCCGGTGAAAGTGCAGCTGGGAGAAAATACGACCGGCGGTCTGGGTGCAGGCAACAAACCTGAAGTGGCAGAAAAAGCCGCTGAAGAGAGCGTTGATCTGATCGAAGATCTCCTGAACGACGGATCCAAAATGGTTTTCATCACTGCAGGTATGGGTGGTGGTACCGGAACAGGTGCTGCTCCCGTAGTGGCCCGCATAGCCAAGAATATGGGTGTGCTTACCGTAGGTATTGTGACCATCCCATTCATGTTTGAGGGTCCGCGAAAGATTGTCCAGGCACTGAAAGGTGTGGAAAAGATTGCGAAGAATGTGGATGCCCTGCTGGTGATCAATAACGAGCGTCTGCGCGATATATACAGCGACCTGACAATGCTCAACGCTTTTGCTCGAGCTGATGATACGCTGGCGACGGCTGCCAGGAGCATTGCTGAAATCATCACGGTGCATGGTCATGTGAACCTCGACTTTGCAGATGTGGAAACAACACTGAAGGATGGTGGTGTAGCCATCATGAGCAGTGGTCTGGGCAGCGGTGATGATCGTATCAACGATGCGATAAAGAGTGCTTTGCACTCCCCCCTGCTTAACAACAACGATGTGTTCAGTGCCAAGAAGATTCTGATCAACCTCGCTTTTGGTGAAGAGAATCCGCTGATGATGGAAGAGATGAATGCACTGCACGATTTCATGTCGAAGTTTAGCCGGGAGATAGAGGTGATTTGGGGTACAGCCGAGGAGAAAACACTGGGTGAACAGGTGAAGGTGACACTGCTTGCTACCGGCTTCTCCATCACCAGTATTCCGGGTATTCAGGAACAGCAGCAGGAAATAACGAGAGCTGAGGAGATTCAGCAACAGATAGAGAAGGATGCAAAAATTGAACAGGACAAAAAGGATAAGGAGCTGATTGAGAAATATTACGGTAAAACAGGCCTGAAAACGCTCACCTCCGTGAACTATAGGCTCGAACCGTTTGTGCTGACCATCGACGAGCTGGATGATGACAAGGTGCTTGAGGCTTTGGAGAAGACACCTGTCTTCAAACGTGAATCAGATTTCAATCCTCGTATTTTTAAATCGGACACACACCAGCAATCGACCTCCCTCTTCGATTGATGGTGGTAAAGCATCACATTATCACAAAATCACATTAATATATGGCACTATTTGAAATCATTACAGAAGAGATTAAAAAGGCGATGCTTGCCAAAGAGAGAGTGCGTCTGGAAGCATTGCGGGGAATAAAAAAAGAGTTTCTGGAAGCAAAAACGGCTAAGGGTGCCGGTGATGAGCTTACTGATGAAACAGCTACCGCCATCTTACAGAAGATGGTGAAACAGCGTAAAGACAGTGCGGAGATCTACACTACACAGAACCGCTCCGACCTGGCTGAGCCCGAGATTGAACAGATGAAAGTGATTCAGGAATTTCTTCCGGCACAGCTTACTACAGAACAGCTCGAAGCCGCGGTGAAGGGTATTATTGTCGAAACAGGAGCCTCCTCCATGAAAGAGATGGGTAAGGTGATGGGATCGGCTACGAAGCTACTCGCCGGCAAGGCAGAAGGCAGGGCTATATCCGAGATGGTGAAAAGGTTGTTGTCTTAGAAAAAGCAGTACTATATTTTCCTCTCATAAGGGACGTACACTTTCTTCAGGCGCTTATCGAGCAGATTGCTTTTACGCGCCTTTTTTTCCAGCTTTTTCAATTCATTGCCGCGGTTTTTACCTGCATCAAAATCGTCTGTCAGCAGCAGGAGCGAAATCGTTTCATCGTCAATAAGATCTATCGTGAAAACAACTGTTCGCTGTTCAATGATCTCGTTCTCGGCTAATCTGACCAGATAATCTTTGTCGGGGGTGTAATCGAACGCAATGGCATTGTAACCCATAGCAGATACAGCTATGGATGTCATCTTATCGTTCACAGACAAATAAATCTTTCCTTCACTGTCGGTTACTTTCCCTTCGACCAGCTTGTTGGATTTGTTTCTTGATTCAACCAAAATAGTCTGAATAGGGTAATTATACGAACCCACCACTTTTACCACGCAGGTGTCTTTCCTGGAACCCTCTAAAGTCTGTGATGATGATTTGAGACCGGAATAATCAGTTGTGTGGATCAACAGGAAATTATCTGCCAGTTCATAGCTGCCTTCACCTACCTGTGCAACTGATAGTCCTGCAAAACCGGTGAGACGGAATGTTGCTTTGTCGTTCGTGAAAGCAAGTGAATCCAATCCGTTCTTAAATGTTCCCTCCAGCTGCTGGGCAAAGAGTGAACAGACCGAAAGTAAAATGGATGCAAGTAATAGCAATTTTTTCATGTGTGTAGCGTAATCGATTATAATCCTTTCTCCGTCAGATAACGTTCCGCATCCATGGCGGCGCGACAACCGGTACCGGCAGCGGTGACAGCCTGGCGGTAGATGGGGTCGGCCACGTCTCCGCAGGCGAAGACTCCCTCGATATTGGTTCTTGTGGAAGGACTTTCCGTATTGATGTAACCCACCGCATCGAGATCGGTATAATCCTTGAATATCTCTGTGTTGGGTTTGTGTCCGATGGCAAGAAAGAAACCGTCAACCGCAATATCTCTCTTTTCTTCATCAGGCTCACCCATTCGTTTTACCAGATGCACTCCTTCTACCCCTTTTTCACCGAAGAGACCCACGGCATTATGCTCAAAAAGGATCTCAATCTTAGGATTGTTCATCACACGTTCCTGCATGATCTGCGATGCACGTAGGTATGGCTTGCGGACAATCATATAGACCTTGTCTGCCAGACCGGACAGATAGGTTGCCTCTTCACAGGCAGTATCGCCACCGCCCACGACGGCTACCTTCTTCTTACGGTAGAAAAAACCGTCACAGGTGGCACATGCCGATACACCCTGACCGGCATATTTGGTCTCATCTGCCAGCCCGAGGTACTTGGCCGTAGCGCCGGTGGAGATGATCACTGTATCCGCTTCAATCACCTTTTCATTGTCGATAGTCACTCTCAGGGGACGCACGGAGAAGTCAACAGCGGTAGCTCTTCCCGATCGTACATCTGCACCAAATCTCATAGCCTGTTTTTTGAGATCTTCCATCATCTCCGGTCCTGTGATTCCGTCGGGATATCCGGGGAAATTTTCTACATCGGTGGTGGTGGTCAACTGTCCCCCCGGTTCCATTCCTTCATAAAGAACCGGCTCCAGATTGGCACGTGAAGCATAAATGGCTGCTGTATATCCGGCAGGCCCTGATCCAATGATCAGACATCTCACTTTATTGTCCATTTGTTATTAATATGTTTAAAACACCTTCTCCAATAGTTCATATCGGGAGAAGGTGTTTGGGTTTATAATTGTCTCAAAGGTACAACTAATCTTTTATTGGTGAAACCGATATTGCCATTATCTATTTGTAGTAAATGAAACGTATGATATGTTGGGGATGTTTTTTTGGTATACTCCTTACCTGAGATCTACGATCTCCAGCTCCGGATGTACGGATTTGTCGAACTTGAATTCGGCATCACTGAATTTGTGATTGGCGTTATAGTTTGTAATATCTATTTTGTTTCTCATCCCGTTGCTCATCGTGAGGATTACCTGTACCAGCGTATGACTGCTTTTCTCTACCGCTACAGAGACAGCTTTGAAATCCTTGTTGGTGACCGCAGGCACCATCTCCAGAAGATGCACTTTTTTACCGTTCACCGTTTGAGAGAGGGGTGTTTTCAGGGTGTATCCGTTTTTGTACATTCCCAGGAGTGCCAGCGGGCTGATGACAGCTATCTCCTGACCGGTGGGGTTGCTGATGTTTACTTCGTCCACATCTTTCAACCATACCCATTGTGTTTCACCATCGAACCAGATATTCATCGCTTCCATTTCAAGTTTAAACCTGTCGCCCTTAATGAAAGCTTTCCCCGTTTGCGTCATATAGGTTGTTCCGTCGGCTTCCATTGTCGTGGATGTGAACGACAGAATAATTCCCTGTGATGCCTCGTAGGCAGTGTAGGCTTTGTCTAAAATGGTTTTTGCCTCGCCCGGGCTCTGCGCAGATGCTACGAAAGCGAAGAGGAGTGCAGCTATGGTAAGTATATTTCTTTTCATCATCTTTTTCTTTTGAGAGTTCTCATTGTATACTAGACAGAAAAGAGAGCAGCTGGTTTAACGGTCCGGTCTCAGATTCCCGCTTTCAGTTCCCTGTTGTTGTGCCGCGGAATGGTTCAACCCCGGGGGAACTGCTTAAGAACGATCCATTTATCGTAACGAATCGAGCAGCTTCTCCAGCGAGTACTCATCCTGAATAAATACATCACGCGGCTTACTGCCTTGTGCGGCACCTACTATACCTGCTGCTTCCAGCTGATCCATCAATCTTCCGGCACGATTGTATCCGATGGAGAACTTACGTTGAATGAGCGAGGTGGAGCCTTGCTGATGCACCACGATGAGCCTTGCAGCCTCTTCGAAGAGCGCATCCCGGTCGTTCAGATCCACTGCACCCGGTACTGCTTCAGCATCTCCGACCACTTCGGGAAGTGCGAAGGCATTGTCGTAGCCATGCTGTTTTCCAATATATTGGGTGATCTCCTCCACCTCGGGCGTATCCACAAATGCACACTGAATACGGATAAGGTTGTTCCCTTGTGAGAAGAGCATATCTCCTCGACCTATGAGCTGGTTGGCACCACTCATATCGAGTATGGTTCGCGAGTCTATCTGGGAGGTTACGCGGAAGGCCATTCTGGCCGGGAAGTTGGCTTTGATGGTACCGGTAATGATATTGGTGGTAGGACGCTGCGTGGCAATCACCATATGCATTCCCACGGCACGTGCTTTTTGTGCAATGCGGGCAATGGGCATCTCAATCTCTTTCCCTGCTGTCATAATCAGATCGCCAAACTCATCAATCACCACCACGATATAGGGCATGTACTTGTGCCCTTTTTCAGGATTAAGACGCCGTTTGATATACTTCTCATTATACTCTTTAATGGTGCGGACGTGTGCCTTCATCAGCAACTCATAACGATCGTCCATCTCCCTGGTGAGAGAGTTCAGTGTTTGTGTCACTTTGGTCACGTCGGTGATGATCGCTTTCTGTTCATCCGGCAGTTTAGCGAGATAGTGCTTCTCGATGGTGGAATAGATGTTAAACTCCACCATCTTGGGATCTATCAGCACCATCTTCATCTCCGATGGATGCTTTTTGTAAAGGAGTGAGGTGATGATGGCGTTCAACCCAACCGATTTACCCTGTCCCGTAGCTCCTGCTACCAGTAGGTGGGGCATCTTGGTAAGATCGAAGATAAACACTTCGTTGGTAATGGTTTTCCCCAACGCAACGGGCAGTTCGTAATTACACTCCTGGAACCTTTTGGAGGTGATGACGGACTGCATCGATACAATCTGCGGGTCTTTATTGGGTACTTCAATACCGATCGTACCCTTCCCGGGCATCGGCGCGATAATACGGATGCCTAGTGCCGAGAGGCTAAGCGCAATATCGTCTTCCAGGTTCCTGATTTTGGATATGCGGACACCAGCCTGGGGCACAATCTCATAGAGGGTGATGGTAGGGCCTACAGTGGCTTTGATGGAGGTTATCTCTATACCATAGTTGCGCAGCGTGTGAATGATCTTCTCCTTATTCTCATTCTGTTCCGCCATGTCTACCGCTCTGTCACCGGTGTTATAGATCTTCAACAGATTCATTGTAGGGAACCTGAACGAGGAGAGATCTTTTCTCGGGTCGTAATCCTCCTGTTGTTCTGTATGGAGATAATCGGGGCCCTCCTCACTTTGTTTATTATCCAACGGATTTTGTGTCTGTGCTACCTCGTCGTCTTTTGGCACGATCACCTCGAAAGCATCATCCGGGAGTGGCTCTTTATTCGTCTTTGATGCTCTAAGGGAGGTGGTGCCACTGTTCAGAGTGGTAAGGGGGATATCTGCTACCAGTGTCTCTTCTTCTGATTGATCGTTTTCATCCGGTTCAATTATTGTCTCTCTTTTCTTTTTCAGCCAGGCGAAGAATCGTTTGAACACTCCCGGGTTTCTCTCTGTTTCAGTAAAATCCTGTTC
>JAENWZ010000251.1 GCA_016649795.1 Proteiniphilum sp.
GCCATTATAAAAGTAGTCGGATTGCTTCCCCGAAGAGGGATGAAAGAGAAGGTAGAAGCGGTGAATCTGCTGATTGCCGACATGGCAAAAAGAAATCATTACAGATATTCAGATGTGGGGAATCATTTATTGAAAAACGGAGAAATAGACGAATCTAACTTTTCTGACGGATTACATCCAAACGAAAAAGGATATTTGCTTATAGCACCCTATCTATTGCGTTAATTCGCTAACTCTTCATATCTCAACTCTCTTTTGAGTAGGCAAAGAGAGTAGGGGAGATGAGCAAGAGGTGCATTGATGAGAGATATTAACATTTTTTCCTTTAATATTTCTCTTTCTGTCTCGTTTTCTGCGATAATTTTTATTACTTTGCATCTAATTTTGGAATAAGTTCATTTATTTATTTTTCGCTCTTCGTTTATTCGAAACCCGTATGTCTAACAAGAAAAAAGTATCCACCGCCAGATTCTTAAATGCTAAAATTACATCTACTATCAGTATTTCGCTGGTACTGGTGCTGTTGGGTTTGACATTGTTGATCCTTTTCATGGGTAATGGATTGTCGAAATATGTGAAGGAGAACATGAGCTTCAACGTGATGCTTTCCGCCGAAGTGACTGATTACCAGATAAGTGCAATCCGGAAAAACCTGGATGCACAGCCTTTTGTGAAATCATCACGGTTTATCAGTAAACAGGAAGCCAAAGAACAATTGATCAAAGAGCTGGGAGATGATCCCGAAGAGTTGTTGGGTTACAATCCGGCGCTGGATTGTATCGAGATATTTCTTCATTCAGAATATGCAAACAATGATAGTATTGCCGTTATTAACAAGGTAATCAGACAGGATAATAATGTAACGGATCTGCTCTTTCAGCAGGAAGCGATTGATCTGATCAACAACAATCTTTCAAAAGTGATGACTGTCTTGCTCATTCTTGCGGCCGTGCTTCTGTTTATATCTTTTACACTTATCCGTAATACCATCCGTTTGAGCGTCTATTCGAAAAGGTTTATCATTCATACGATGAAGCTGGTAGGAGCTACAGGCGGCTTCATCAGAAAACCGTTTGTGATAAACAATATAATTACGGGAATTATTGCAGGAGTGATTGCCGACGGGATTATTATGGCAATGATCTCCTATTTCAGCAAAGAATATACTGAAATGCAGTCTATCATCACTGTCACAGACCTGGTAATTATTTTCATTGCTGTGGTGGTTCTCGGTGTGATCATCTCTACCATCGCCACGGCATTTGCGGTGAACAGGTATGTGAAAATGAGATCAGATCAACTCTATTACATATAAAATTTCAAAAAAAATGGCGCAAAAAAATATTGCTCTAAGCAAGACAAATTTGATTATTTGTGGTATTGCGGTTCTGCTAATTATTTCAGGTTTTCTGCTGATGACAGGTCCATCCACTACTTTAGAGAACGGATTTGAACCGGATATATTTAGTGCCAGGAGAATAAAGCTGGCTCCCATAGTCACTGTAGCCGGATTTGTGCTGATGATTGTGGGTATATTATACCCTTCAAAGGAGAAAAATAGCGGAAAGAAGTAAAATAATCCGGTGACCCAACTACCCTCAAAATCATCTTCATGACCATTTTAGAAGCAATCATTATTGCTATTGTCGAGGGACTGACAGAGTTCCTTCCTGTTTCATCTACCGGACATATGATTATTGCACAGGCGCTGCTGGGAATAGAGAGTACCGCTTTTGTGAAAGCTTTCACTGTCATCATACAGTTTGGTGCTATCTTGTCGGTAGTGTTTCTTTACTGGAAACGTTTTTTTCGATTGAATCCCATCACCATTTTCGACAAAGAGGCTGTTGACGGTATGTCATCCCGAAAGAAAGGATGGACCTTTCTCATGCGTTTCTTGCAAAAATATGATTTCTACCGGAAACTGTTTATCGCTGTCCTTCCTGCAGGTGTGATCGGTCTGTTACTGGGTGATCAGATCGATACCATGCTCGAGAATGTGACGGTGGTGGCTGTGATGCTGGTATCAGGTGGCATCTTCATGCTCTTTGTGGATCAATGGTTCAACAGACCGTCACCAGAGCAGTCGATGACCTGGCAGAGAGCATTGAAGATCGGTTTTTTTCAGTGTATAGCCATGATTCCCGGCGTATCGCGCTCTATGGCTACCATTGTGGGGGGCATGGGTACAAAGCTTACCCGTAAGAACGCTGCTGAATTTTCATTCTTTCTTGCTGTTCCCACCATGGCTGCCGCAGCTGGTTACAAACTATACCAATTACTGAAAGATCCAGTAAGTGTGGAGATGTTGAAAGAGAACATGCTGCTGCTGCTTATAGGAAATATCGTTGCATTCTTCGTTGCCATTCTTGCCATCAGGTTTTTCATTGATTTCCTCACTAAATACGGGTTCAGAGCCTTTGGTGTTTATCGTATCATCGTAGGCGGAATCCTGCTTGTGCTGATTATGTCGGGAGTGAGTTTAAGTATATAATGGAACCATGGATTTTATTGAAGGAGAAATTATATATATCGATAAACCGCTACACTGGACATCATTCAGGGTGGTACGTGTTGTGCGTGCAATGCTGTGCCGGAAGCTGAAAATAAAGAAGCTGAAAGTAGGTCATGCGGGCACACTCGATCCGCTGGCTACAGGTGTCATGACTATTTGTACCGGGAAGAAAACAAAGCGCATTGAGGAGTTACAGACGCATACAAAAGAGTATGTCGCACAGGTTCGTCTCGGAGCAACCACACCTTCCTTCGATTTGGAAACGGAGATTGATGCGGAGTATCCTATAGCACATATCACAAAAGAGCTGGTGGAAGATGCTTTAAAGAGGTTCACAGGAAACATAGAACAAATACCTCCTGTCTTCTCAGCTGTAAAGGTAGAAGGTAAAAGAGCATATGAATTTGCCCGAAAGAATGAAGTTATTGAACTAAAACCCAAATTATTGGTTATAGATAGTATAGAACTGATTTCTTATGAACTGCCTTACATAACCATTCGCGTGGTGTGCAGTAAAGGTACATACATCAGAGCGTTGGCAAGAGATATTGGTGAAGCGTTAAATTCGGGCGCTCACCTTACCGGGTTAACGCGTACGAGGGTAGGAGAGGCCTCTTTGGATAATTGTCTGAAGATGGAGGATGTAGATCGTTTTTTAGATGAAAACATAGGTACAGGGGATCAATAGAGAGACTTGAGATTAAA
>JAENWZ010000378.1 GCA_016649795.1 Proteiniphilum sp.
AATTTGGTCATGCCGACGAGGTATCCTATGTATCAACAGGCGGTGGGGCATTGCTTGAAATGATTGAAGGCAAGGTGCTTCCGGGAGTGAAAGCTATCCGCGGCTATTAATCAGAGAACAAGCGAAGTGATTTACGCGCTTCCTTTACTTATATACCGTGCGAACCTAATTGTTCGCACGGTTTTTTTTATTCATCCCGCCCGTTACGTAATCTCACCATTTTTTTGTAATTTTGGGGCTCTTATTCGGGAATTATTTTCCGTAACGTTCAAATTATCGCATAATGAATATTTCTTACAACTGGCTCAAAGAGTATCTGCAATTCGATTTATCACCTCAGGAAACAGCCGATGCACTCACATCCATCGGACTGGAAACAGGAAGTGTGGAAGAGATTCAAACCATCAGGGGGGGACTGGAAGGACTGGTTATCGGCGAGGTACTTACCTGCGTGGATCATCCCAACTCCGACCATCTGCATCTGACTACAGTAAATACAGGTAACGGTGAAGAGCCGCTAAAGATCGTATGTGGTGCGCCCAATGTGGCCGCGGGACAGAAAGTGGTGGTTGCCACTGTCGGTACAAAACTATGGTTCGGGGAGGATGAGATCACCATCAAACGATCGAAGATTCGCGGAGAAGAGTCATTTGGAATGATTTGTGCTGATGATGAAATAGGTATCGGCAGTTCACATGAGGGTATCATCGTTTTACCCGATGATGCTATGGTTGGAACGCCGGCCAAAGAGTATTACAATCTGAAAAGTGATTATCTGCTCGAGATAGATATCACCCCCAACCGTGTGGATGCCGCCTCTCACTACGGTGTGGCACGCGATCTGGCGGCATATCTGGAGCAGGCAGGTGAACCTTACCGACTGAGCAAACCATCCGTTGATGCTTTCAGTGTAGACAGAGAAGAGGGAGGCATAGAGGTCGTTGTGGAGAACAGTGAGGCTTGTCCCCGATACTCAGGGCTGACTATCCGTGGTGTCACCGTGAAAGAGAGCCCCGACTGGCTGAAGAACAAACTGTTGTTAATCGGACTGCGTCCGATCAACAATATCGTGGATATCACCAACTTCGTGCTGCACGAAACAGGCCATCCCATGCATGCATTCGATGCGGCTCAAATCACCGGAAACGAAATGATTGTACGTACAATGCCGGAAAAAAGCAAATTCATCACGCTGGATGAACAGGAACGTGAACTCAGTGCCGGCGACCTGATGATTTGCAACTCCGAAGAGGGGATGTGCATAGCCGGTGTGTTCGGTGGACTGGGTTCCGGTGTAACAGAAAAGACGACTGATCTCTTCCTTGAGTCAGCCTATTTCCATCCCACCTGGGTGAGAAAAACAGCCCGCAGGCACGGGCTCAGGACCGACTCATCCTTCCGTTTCGAACGAGGTGCCGATCCCAATAATACAGTATATGTATTGAAGAGGGCTGCACTGCTTATCAAAGAGCTGGCAGGTGGTGTGATAGCAGGCGAGATTCGCGATATCTACCCTACTCCGGTTGAGAGAGCAGAGGTGACGCTACCCTATAAAAAGGTTGATTCACTTATCGGAAAAGAGATTCCGAAAGAGACCATCAAGCGCATCCTCC
>JAENWZ010000117.1 GCA_016649795.1 Proteiniphilum sp.
AGGCTCAACGCTTCATTTTCTGCACGAAGTCTGTTGATCTGACTGTTCAGGTCGTTGATCAGGTTGTAGTCCATCAATTCAGCAGGAGTAAAACCTTGTTTGCCACCTAAACCGAACTTGAATCCGGCAGTACCGGTGAGTATACCATCATAAGAAATGTATTCAGCAATTCCCGGAGAATCACCATCAAAGCTACCATCAAGTAACCTGAATCCTAATTCAAGGAAAAGACCAACGCTCTGTGAAAGCTGGAAATTGTTGATCAAACCAACATTGAAAGTAAGTGATTGGTTTTGATTTTTGAACAATGGATTGGCAGGATTAGGTTTCTTCCAGTCTTCGTCCAAACCATACATGTAACCCATACCCAGGTAAGGGATAAGGCTGTATACCCTGTCAGGATTGTAAGAACCCCATGCGTTCATGATGTTGTACATCAAATCCACATGACCACCTACCCAATTGCGCTCCATTGCATTAGCGGCAGTATTCACATGTTTGATATTACCACCGTCAATAACCAAACGGGCACCCCAGTTAGGAGAATTCCAGCGTCCAACTTCCAGTTGTCCCATCCATCCTAAACGATCTCCGATGCTTGCACCTGCATCGTTTTCGGCTTTTGTCATGTAAAGGTTGGTGCCACCGCCAAGACCTATATACCAGTTGTCACTTGCTTTGTTTTTCAGATACACTGTACCATGAGAAACGTTCTGTACTTCTTGCGCACTTATGCTAAAAGCAATAAGGGCAGAAAATAAAAGTAAACTAAACTTTTTCA
This sequence comes from Proteiniphilum sp., assembly GCA_016649795.1. Lineage (GTDB taxonomy): Bacteria > Bacteroidota > Bacteroidia > Bacteroidales > Dysgonomonadaceae > Proteiniphilum. The sequence goes on from JAENWZ010000117.1 coordinate 782, forward strand.
TAAATTTAAATTCTAATTAAACATTTTTTTTTGTTACAATAACTCGATATTATTTTGTTATGTTCAGTGTGTACTGCAACCAGTACGCACTTTTATTGGTTCATGTATAACGTTTCCGTTATAAAAATGTTCGATAAAATTACCATATTATATGTAATTGTATCAGTTGAACAATATTATCTATTCATTCCAGGCACATAAACTTAAGTTGCAAATATAAAACTTAAATTTTATATAAACCCTTTTTTCTTCAAAAAAACAGTAAAAATTCCATTGATAGGGCGTTTTTTCACGTTTTACGCTCTTTTTTTCGCCTTGAAAGCTAAAGAACAATTAACCTAAATAACTTTTCAGCAGTTTACTCCTGGAATCTTGTCTTAACCTGCGAATAGCTTTTTCTTTAATTTGACGCACCCGCTCGCGTGTCAGCTGGAATTTATCACCTATCTCCTCCAGTGTCATCTCCTGGCATCCGATGCCAAAGAACATTTTTATGATATCACTCTCTCTCTCGGTAAGGGTGGAGAGCGCTCTGTCAATTTCCTTCTGAAGAGATTCATTGATAAGTTTACGGTCGGCAATTGGAGCATCATCATTTACCAGTACATCCAGCAAGCTGTTGTCTTCCCCTTCCACAAATGGTGCATCCATAGATATGTGACGCCCGGAAACCTTCAGTGAATCCGTCACCTTGTCCACTGAGATGTCTAACTCAATCGCCAGCTCTTCGGCAGAGGGTTTGCGCTCATTCTCCTGTTCAAATTTCTGGAAAGCCTTGCTTATTTTGTTGAGTGAGCCTACCTGGTTCAATGGCAGCCGCACAATCCTCGATTGTTCAGCCAGTGCCTGCAGGATCGATTGACGAATCCACCATACAGCATAACTGATGAATTTAAACCCCCTGGTCTCGTCGAATTTCTCTGCAGCCTTTATCAGACCGAGATTCCCTTCGTTGATAAGGTCAGGCAAACTCAATCCCTGATTCTGGTATTGTTTTGCTACCGATACAACAAAGCGGAGGTTGGCTCTGGTGAGTTTTTCCAAAGCCTGACGATCGCCTTTCTTTATGGCCTGCGCTAATTCCACCTCCTCTTCGACGGTGATAAGATCCTCACGACCTATCTCCTGAAGATATTTGTCCAGGGAGGCGCTTTCCCGATTGGTGATCGATTTTGTAATTTTAAGTTGTCTCATTTATCTGTATTACTTCTGGATATTCGTTCATTAATTCTTAGGGGGTCGCAAAAGTACGAAATATTTTCGTCATAACGTTGAAAATAGCCCTTATACTAAACATATAGCAAAGGAATCCGGTATAAACCTAATTCCTTTGCTATACAAACATAATTATCTCTGTTTTTGTTACTGAAAAGAGGATAATTAACCTTTCTTAACTTGACGTCACTCGTTCGTCAGATCAATGGCGATATATTGTGTTCGACCGTTTGGATAAAAACCTGCAACCAGCAATACCTTGTCCTCACGTGTCTTGGTGGCAGCGATGATTCTGTTTACATCACTTTCACTGTTCACCGGTGTGTTGTTCATTCTCATAATGATGAAACCTTTTTTGATCCCTTTTGTGTCTAAAAGAGCTCCATTTACTACACTGACCACTTCAATCCCACTGTTGATTCCCAGTTCTTTTTTAGTTTCGTCCGGAACCGGTTTGAATGTCGCACCCAGAGCAGTCACAGGATCAGTGCTACGTGTAATTTCGGTATTCCCTTCGTCGTTCTTCAGCTCCACGTTGAAATTTCGATTGTTCCCGTTGCGATCGACAGTCACACTGATCTTGTCACCCGGTCTGAACTTGTTCAGCTGTATCTGTAACTCGGCGAAACTGCGGATAGGTATATTATTAATGGCTGTAAGGATGTCTCCCTTCTGAATACCGGCAGCTTTCGCTGAACTTCTCTCACTAAAATCTTCCACCAGGACGCCTCTTATTTGTGAGAGCTCGCGTGCTTTTTCTGGATCTTCGCGTCTGATGTTCTCAATATTGGGAACGGAGATACCCAAATAAGCGCGCTGAACAGCACCAAATTCCTTAATGTCGGCTGCTATTTTGCCTGCAATCGAGATTGGGACAGCAAAAGCATATCCGGCAAAATTACCTGTCTGTGAATAGATGGCGGTATTGATGCCAACCAGTTCTCCACGTGTATTGACAAGTGCTCCGCCACTGTTTCCCGGATTGACTGCGGCATCAATCTGAATAAACGACTGTATACCCAGTCCGCCACCCATCACGTTGCCTCTGTTTTTGGCACTTACAATACCGGCAGTAACGGTGGAGGTGAGGTTGAACGGGTTCCCAACCGCCAATACCCATTCACCCACCTGCAAAGCATCGGAGTTGCCGAAGGTGAGGTAGGGGAATTCGGTCCCTTCAATTTTCAGCAGGGCGATATCACTCAATTTGTCCGTTCCCACCACTTTGGCGGTAAATTCCCTGTTATCGTTCAACGAGACCAGAACCTCTGTAGCATTTTCTACAACATGGTTGTTGGTGATAATATAACCATCTTTGGAGATAATGACGCCCGAGCCGAACCCAACCTGTTCGCGTGGCTGTGCGGGCCCCCTGTCGCCAAACCCAAAGAAGAAATCAAAAGGATTCATATATTGTTGCTGGCTGATGGATTTTGTCTTAACGTGTACCACGCCATCAACCGAGCGTGATGCGGCTTCCGTAAAATCGGGATAACCCTCAGGAGTGGTGAGGTTCGTAAGCAGGATGTTTTGGTCCTGATCAAATGAATCAGCTAAGGCGCCGATCTCTTTAGAGGTTGCATTTTCAGATGAACCAAAACCAAATGCATTTCCATTGTTCCTGATCATAACATTGTAGCCCACTAAAGTAGCAACAGAGCTTAGAATAGCAACCAGCAGGAGAACAATTACGTTTTTTGTATTACTTGTATTCATATTAATGAAAGTTGAATTTTGTTTTATATCTCATAACTACAAATGTAACACAAATAGTGTGCACATTTTCATCTGACAGAATGGCTTTTTAACACTTTTAACGGAATGAATAGCTGATTAACCCGATTTAACCTGTATGGTTAACGACAGATATTTGGCAACTGACAATCTGTCAATTTTTTAAGGGAACCGTTTTAACGTCTCGCGTTGTTTCTGCTGTTGGCATATTTTTTAAAACGTAAATTATTTAACGGCTGAAACAGATCAAAAGGGAGCAGATTGATGTGATACCTTCTGCCATCGAAAAGAAGGCTGTTCATGTTGATAATAACAATTTGAATCCAAAACCTAATAATGAACAACAACAGGGCAAATCCCCCCAGATAGTAGCTTGAGGTGAAAATACCAGTCGTGACGGCTGCAATCAGCGCAGCGTAAAAGGAGTATTTAGAGAGAGTTTCCAATCCAAAAAGATGAGCGGAGAAACCTTTGTAAAATTGTTTGGTGTATAGATATTTAGATTTTAACGATTTCCATGTGGAGAAGTTATCAATGCTGTAAGTCTCGGTCATGCTGTCCGTTGAAACAACTACTCCTGTCTTTCTCCCGGGAGCTATTCTGTTGATAAAGAGGTCATCTTCACCACCCTCTATATTCAAAACAGACGAAAATCCTCTATTTTGGAAAAAGAGCTCTTTTTTATATGCCATATTCCGACCTATACCCATAAAAGGCTTACGGGCAATAGCCATAGATAAAAATTTCAGATGATGGATGAGATTGTCGAAAAGAATAAAACTGCTCAAATGTACTCTCTTTCCGATAATCACTCTGCAATATCCTAACACAATGTCCCGTCCCTGAAGGAACTCTTTTCCGTATTCTTTGATCCACTCTGTGGTGCACGGTCTGCAGTAAGCTTCGGTAAAGAGTAGTATCTCGTTCTTTGCCGCTTTAATACCAAGTGTGAGCGCCAGCTTTTTTTCGTTTAAACTGGCTGCGTCTGCAGGGACGTACGTGTGGTAGAGCCGCGGATATTTTTGTTCGGCAGCCTTCAGCACCATGTCCGTTTCATCTGTCGAACCACTGTTCACCACAATCACTTCAAAATTGGGATAATCCTGATTCAAAATAAAAGGCAGGTTCTTCTCCAGTTCTTCCGAATTGTTTTTCGATGAGAGTATGACGGAAATGCCCGGAAGATCCTCATCGGCGATTGCTGTCACTTTTCTTTTTCTCTCGTAACTTTGCGGTTTTTTATACACGGAGAGATAAAAAAAAAGCTGTATAAGGAAGGATAAAAGCAGCATACTGCTCAAAATCAATTCAATGAAAGAGAAATTGGGAAAGAAGGAATTGACAAAATCCATTTTTTATTCAAGTTATAGTGAATCGGAGAAGTGCGATGCGGGAATTTCACGACAGTTGTATTGTGATACCATAGTCTCTCCGTAGGCCCCTGCAGAACGTATCGCTACCAGATCACCCCTCCGGGCCCGGTTCAGCATCATCCCCTCAGCAAACACATCACTCGACTCACAGATAGGTCCAACCACATCGTAAGAGGTGTACTCTTCATTGGAGCTTATGTTTTCAATGTGGTGGAAAGCCTGATACAGCGCCGGACGAATCAGATCGGTCATGCCGGCATCCACGATGAGGAATTTTTTTTGCAGTCCCTCCTTGACGAAGATAGTGCGGGCAATCAGGGAGCCGCAGGGAGCTACAACTGAACGTCCCAGTTCGAAATGGAGGGTTTGGTCATCCTGTAATTTCAGATATTTTCCGAAAAGACGAAAATAGGATTCGAAGTCGGCTATCGGACAATGATTCGGATGCTGATAGTTGATACCCAATCCTCCTCCTACATTAATGACAGGAAGCCTGATCCCCTGTTTGTTGAACCATTCCTGCAACTCCAGTGCTTTCACACAGAGATCTTCAAACGAGGAGAGATCGGTGATTTGTGAACCGATATGAAAATGCATCCCTATGAGTTCTATGTTCTCTGAAACAGCTATGATTTGCAGCACCTCAGGCAGGTCTTGCTCGTTGATGCCGAATTTGTTTTCGTTCAAACCGGTGGTGATGTACTTGTGTGTATGTGCATCCACGTTAGGGTTGATCCGGAGTGCCACACGTGCTGTTTTGCCTTTTTCCGAAGCAAGTGCGTTAAGCACCTCCAGCTCGGGGAGCGATTCCACGTTAAAACAGAAGATATCGTTATCAAGTCCGATATGTATCTCTCTGTCGGTTTTACCTACACCGGCAAAAGCTATTTTTGCAGCAGAAAAACCGCACTCCAGCGCCCTCAGAATCTCGTTCCCGCTCACACAGTCGGCACCAAATCCGTAGGATGCAATCTCTTTCAAAATACGGGGATTGTCGTTTGCTTTGATAGCGTAGTGAATGTGAAAGGATTTGTTCTCAGTCTCTTTTTTTATTGTGTTGAGTGTTTCCCGTAACAGCTCCATGTTATAATAATAGAAGGGTGTTTCGAGTGTTTCAAATTTCTCAACGGGGAATATTCCTTTGATCATTGATGTAAATGTATAAAAAGGGTTATTTAATATATTATACGGTTCAGGCCGGTGGATGCATCTCTGTCTGGAAGACAAAATTACAATTTTTTCGGTGATTATCTTACTTTCCGACAAAAGAATATGCCTGCTCCATTTTTTGTTCCAGGGGAAGCTTTGCCTCAATCCAGTGAATGGTGAAGCCACGCCGCTCCATACCTCTGAACCAGGTCATCTGCCGTTTGGCAAACTGATGGATGGCTGTCTCCAGTTGCCTGAACATCTCTTCATAACTGATTACCCCCACCACGTGGAGTGTCACATATTTGTATTCCAGACCGTAGTAGATCAGATCGTCCGGAGAAACACCCGAATCAATGATTTTTTTTACCTCTTCTATCATTCCTTCCTGCAGTCGGGTTTTCAGACGCTTCGTGATCTTCTCACGGCGTAAGTCCCGGTCAATGTGAAGTCCCAGTATTGTACTCTGCAGTGGCGGGAACTCGCACACTGAAGATGCCTGTTTCGACTGGTAATCAGCAATCTCGATAGCGCGGATAGCCCGTTTTTTTGTGTCTGTGTCAGTTGTGTTGTGCAGCGGATGGTAACTTTGCAGGATCAGTGTGAGCTCCTCCAAGGGTTTGTCCTCGAGTGATTCTC
>JAENWZ010000316.1 GCA_016649795.1 Proteiniphilum sp.
GAGGTACCAGTGGAAATCGACAGAGGTGAGTTCACCAATCTCCCCGGAACGGAGTATCTCCCACATTTTTGCACGATGGGGCGAGTAGCGATAGTTAAAGGTGACCCTGCACACTTTCCCGGTTCTTTTCTCTGCGTCGATGATGGTCTGGATCTTCTTCTCATCGATGGCCATCGGCTTCTCACAGATGATGTTTGCACCCATCTCCATTCCTTTTTCGATAAAATAATCGTGTGTGTCATCGTCGGTAGTAACAATAAGTACATCCGGCTTGGTCTCCCGCATCATCTTCTCAAAATCGGTAAACGTGGGGCAATCAGTGGCCATCATCTGCCGGCTTGTTTCCAGTCTCCCCGGATTCTTGTCACAGATACCCACAAACTCAATATGACCGGTATAATCTCTGATGATATCTCTTCCCCACATGGTTGTACCTCTGATGCCGGTACCCACAAGCGCAATTTTTGTTTTTGCGGCGTTCTGTGTTATATCAGCGATGTTTCCTGCAAAGATCTGCGATTTGGGATCGATGATGGTTGTGCCGGCAAGTGCTCCGGAGACTGCCAGAAATTTTCTTCTCGACATCGGGTGAACCTTGTTGTTCATTTTATTATTAGTTTAAGGGTGAATAGTTGTATTCATTTATTGGTGAGAAAAAGGGATAAATTTATCGTAAAAGTCACCCATCACACTCCTTAATGTTATTTTTTCTGCTTCTCCGGGAGTGAGGTTTTTCATCCACGATACCCGTTGTGCTGTATCGCCGCCTTTGCCGATATTATTGTACTCCAGGTACCTTGCTGTTTTCTCGTTCTGCGGATAGCGCCAGTTGTCCCATCCCAGCGGATTGATTTCTTTCGGCAGATCGCTGTGCATAAAGATTGTCATGGCATAGGGTCGCCAGGGGCGTCCCAGATAAACCGAGGTCACATCGTCTGCAACTGTTATTTTACAGTGATTGAACATATAGCCGAACTCCACCTCCCCGGGTGTGCTGGCCGCAGTGATGTAGGAATTTTTCTTGCAATGGATCAGGCAATTCTCAAACCAGGCGGTGGAGGGCCCGAAGATAAAGTCGGTGGTCCCTTCAATATAACATTCGTGAAAATAGAGTCTGGCATTTTCTCCTCCCGTGTAAACGGTATCCTGGTTTCCCAGGAGCCTGCAGTTGATCAGCATGATCCGGTCTCCTTCGGTATGGAGGGCTACCGCCTGCGCCACCATGGGTGCATTGTTTTCAATGGTGATATTCTCCAGCGTGATATCATTGCCTCTTACCTGCATTGTGTAGGTTCTGAAGGTACCCATCTGATTGATCAGCGCATGGTCGTTATTCGAGATGATCGTTTTCTCCCTGTCTTCTCCCACGATGGTCAGATCGCGGAGATAATCGGGGATGATAATTTTCTCGTAATAGATACCCTCTTTTACATAAATGGTGGTGGCGTAATCGGGATCAAAAGCCCGTACAGAGTTGATCGCCTCCTGCAGCGTGTTGAAATCACCTTTGCCGGACGGGTCTACCACAATACGTTTTACCGGTTTTCCTTTTGTGATCTTCTCATCCTTGCGCTGCGAAGCGTTGTCGCCCATAAGATGTGCTATCAGAGAGTGGAGGTACATTTCGAGATAGCTGTATCCTTCGCTGTTCAGCTCTGTGGCCTTCCTGCCAGGGAAGTTTTCTTCGAGCCATCCGTCGGGGATGCCGTCTGAGTCGCTGTCAGGATACACTTTGTGAGTTTTGTATTCCGGCCATCCGCCCACATCTTCCTGGCTGTCGATCAGTCCTTTTGTGCTGCCTGCGGAACCTTCGAAGGTGTATGATCCCTCTTTCACATCCTGCACGTAGCGATCATCGTGGATATCTCTCACCAGGGAGCATCCGCCATAAGCCAGCACTTTCTCATACGCTTCCTGCGCGGCATCTGTGTTTACCGGTGCCAGGGGAAATGCATTATCAGCAAGGATATCTTTCAGTGTCACCTCAGGGGCGAACTGTTGAAATGAGCTGCCCATATCAACAGCAAGGTTGTTCTCTTTTGTTGCTTCACTGTTTCCCTCCAGTATGTTTCCGGCAAGGAAGAACTGACCGTAGATCCCTTCCGGTTGATTGTTCTGTCCATTATCCGCATCGGGGTTGATAAATCTTTTTTTCGCGCTGTTGCCGGAAGCAGGACCCGGTTTGTAGTAGTTGTTGATGATGTTGTAGCTTCCTCCTTCAGCGGCATAGATACTGTTTGCCCCCCAGTTGTAGAGCACATTATTTCTAAAATCCACTTTCTCCAGTTCCGGCTGGTTGGAGTAACGGCTGCCGCAAAAGCGGGGGTTGCGGCTGTCGTTGTGCGCTATCAGGTTGTGATGAAAAGAGGCATTCTGACCTCCCCAAATACCTCCATAACCATGCCTGCCTTTCGTGTGGAC
>JAENWZ010000409.1 GCA_016649795.1 Proteiniphilum sp.
CTCGTGGGCTCGGAGATGTGTATAAGAGACAGGTGTAATCAAGCCAGTGCTCTTTTGCTCTCTCAAAGAGAGAAGCGCTGGTATTGTGATCAATCATATGGGTGTGATCCACACACTCCTCGAATGTGGATCCACCAATTAGAAAGAGTTCCGATTTACCGGGTCTGAGATTCAGTTTGTATTGAAAATCACCCATCTTCATCAATGAGGAGTTCCCCTTTGAATAGATATGCTGGAACTGTTCATAAGGGTGAGAATAGTTGCCATATATGGGTAACCCTCTCTCTTTATAGATTAACAGGGAGGATGATTTATCTTTTCCCATTGAGTGAAAATCATCAGCGATGGTGATCTTCTCATCATCCAGTATGTTTATTTCAAAAGAGAGCTCAGCATAACATTCAACCAATCTCGTGAACGTGGGTGCCTTGCTATCTGTGAAATCTGTTAATAGTGCAATTACCTTTCCATCTTCATAGATGGTATGTTGCCAGATGGCCGTTCCTTTTATCCTTGCACTCAGTGTTGAATCACCCCCTTTTACAGTCAACTGAATATAAGAAGGGGAGCTGTAGCCCGGTCCAAAAACTGATTCAATGTCAGCTCCCTGTCCGAACAGACAATAATCCCCGTTTCCCAGGCAGTGCAGCTGAGGTGGGGTGGTGGCGTTGAGCAGAGGCCAGGTGCATATCATCAGAAAAGTTAAGAATAACTCTCCAAAAGGGTGATCACAATAGAGCCTGCCCCTGTTTGATTTGATATTATCCATTTGATGCATAATCATTTAGAACAATTCGCCCGATCTTATAGCGTTTGTGCCCATCTTCCTCGTTATAGGGAAGTTCATAAACAGGTGTACCGTCTTGTTTGCCCACGGAGATAAATAAATCGTAGCTCCCCGGATTGCATGTCCTGGAAAAGACCCCTTTATGATCCCTGTATGCAGGGGCAATGACAAATGTTGATTTGAGTGCATGTGCTGCCTGTTTATCAGGTGGAGCTACCGGCAAGTGTTTCAGGTTGTAGGAACTGTCGGTAAGTACTGAGACGATCCCTCCCTTCTCATCTTTAAGGGTAAAGCAGGGATAACCGCCACCGTAACAGGGAGCGACCCCGGCATTGGCCCATTTACTTTCAATAACAAAAGGCTCGCCTTTACGGATAGAAGAGGGCCATTTAATTTCAGGAGCCTGCAGCCGGTAACCTATGCGTCTGTTGATGCGTGCGATAATATCCCGGTTGGCCTCGTAAAAAATATCAGGCCACCAGTGAATAGAGAGGAACGAAGCATGATAATC
>JAENWZ010000168.1 GCA_016649795.1 Proteiniphilum sp.
GAGAGATCCAGGGTGTATGGAGTATATGTTTGAATCCCCAGCGACTCACTTACTGGGGATTCAAACATATACTCCATACACCCTGGATCTCTCTGGTGAACCTGATCAGCGGACGGGAGGTGGTGAAAGAGCTCTTCGCTAAGTTTTTTACTGTGGATAATATCCGCAAAGAGCTGCAGCAGCTGCTGCATGTACAAAGTTACCGGCAGAACATGCTCGAAAATTACAGGGAGATGCAACAGGCTCTGGGTAATCCCGGGGCATCGGACAGGGCTGCCGGAATCATTTACGGGAAGCTACACCCGTGAGATTAAGGAGGTCTGTGCATATCGTCTGCACAACATCCCGCTATTCAGAAAATAATCTCTGCGATTACTCTTTTTTTCTCTATTTTTTGTTTTCTTTGTGTAGATTCTAAAAAGATTAAATTATGAAGGTAGGTATTCTTACTTCGGGTGGTGATGCGCCTGGAATCAACGCAACCATACGTGGCGTTGGTAAAACAGCTATCAATAACTATGGCATGCAGGTGATTGGTATTCAAAACGGTTTTTCGGGATTATTGTACAAAGATGTCGTCGAGCTTACCGATCAGTCGCTCTCCGGTATTCTGAATATGGGAGGAACAATTCTGGGTACGGCACGTGAGAAGTCGTTTCGTAAGATGATCAACTCGCTCGATGAGAAAGACAGGGAACAGATAAAAAATGCCTATCATGAGCTGGAGCTTGATTGTCTGGTCTGCATCGGCGGCAACGGCACGCAGCGCACCACATCGATGCTTTCCGAGATGGGACTGAATGTGATCGGCGTACCTAAGACCATCGATAACGATGTCTATGGCACAGATGTCACCTTCGGTTTTGATACGGCGGTGAATATCGCTACGGATGCTATCGACAGGCTTCACTCCACAGCCAGCTCCCACCGTCGTGTGATGGTCATAGAGCTGATGGGCCATCATGCCGGATGGATCACTCTCTATGCCGGTATGGCGGGAGGGGCCGATATCATTCTTCTGCCGGAGCTGGGTTACAATATGAAAGTGGTCATCGAGAAGATCAAAAAACGTATGGAGCTGGGGAAAGCCTACTCCATCGTGGCTGTCGCTGAAGGTATTGAGATACCTTCCAAAGAGAAGCCGGCAATCTATTTTGCCCGTGAGATACAGGAGCAGACAGGGTTTGAGACACGTGAAACCGTACTCGGATATATTCAGCGCGGAGGATCACCGTCACCCTACGACAGGAATCTGGGAACACTGCTGGGAGGACATGCCGCAGATCTTATTCACCGGGGCATATTTGGCAGAATGGTGGCGAAGCTGGGTAACGAGATATCAGATGTACCTTTGTCGGAAGTAGCGGGGAAGCTGCGACTGGTGACTGCCGATAACGATCTTGTGGTGCAGGGAAAAAGCATGGGTATCTCCTTTGGGATCTGGTAAAAATAGTGGATCCGGCAAAAATGAAAGAGACCGGCTAAAAGTGATTTTAGTCGGCCTGATCAGGGACAGCAGGTTCCTGTAAGGGGCTGTCGGCTTCGGAGGAGTTGCTCTTCGTAGCCTCTAAGAGCACCTCCTGTAGCTCGTCATTCTCCCTCAGTTTTTTGATCGCCACCTTGGCAGCCATCTGGTGCGATTCTTTTTTGGAGTATCCTTTTCCGGAGCCAATCTCCACGTCGGCCACCTTCACACAGGAGATAAAAACAGGGTTGTTTTGTTCATCATATGAGGAGTCGGTCACTTCGAAGCATACATCTACCTTGTTCTTCTGTCCCCACTCAATAAGGCGCGACTTGAAATCGACCTCACTCTTCAGCACATTTTCGATGTCCAGATGCTGCTTGATCAACGTCTCATAAACGAATTTCTTGGCTACCCTGTATCCCTGATCCAGGTATATCGCAGCGATGAGTGCTTCCAGCGCATCACCGTAAATGTTGGTGTTGTGTGCCAGATTGCGGGTCGACGAGACGATGAGCTTGTCAAGCCCGAGCTCAATGGCCAGCTTGTTGAGTGTTTCCCTCTGCACGATACGCGAACGGGTGCTTGTGAGAAATCCCTCCTTCTTATGTTCGAATTTTTTGTAGAGGATATCGGCGACGATGGCATCAAGGATAGCATCACCCAGAAATTCAAGGCGTTCATTGTTCACCCACCTCCCTTTCTTCGAGCGACTGGAAGAGGAACGGTGAGTGATGGCTTCCCTATAGAGCTCTATCCTGTCAGGGTAGAATCCCAGTACGTTATAAAACGTAAGATAAGGCTCTTTACCTTTATGCGGAAGAGCCTTGATCCTTTTTACGAGTCTTCTAATCACACTACTTGTTGTATTGCTTGAGAATAACACTTGCGTTGTGTCCCCCAAAGCCAAAAGTGTTAGATAACGCAGCTCTTATCTTCCTTTTTTGAGCTTTGTTGAATGTGAAATTTAGTTTGTAGTCAATCTCCGGATCATCATCCCCATCTTCATGGTTAATGGTCGGGGGTACGATCTGATCCCTGATTGCCAGGATACTGAACATGGCCTCCAGCGCTCCTGCGCCACCCAGCAAGTGACCTGTCATCGACTTGGTGGAACTGATGTTGAGCTTGTAGCTGTGGTCTCTGAATACATCAAGGATCGCTTTCGATTCCGATATATCTCCCACAAGTGTGGATGCACCATGCACGTTGATGTAGTCGATCTCATCGAGATTCATCTCAGCATCATCCAGCGCATTGTGCATCACCAGCTTGGCGCCCAGTCCGTTAGGATGGGAAGCGGTGATATGATAAGCATCGGCAGACATGCCTCCGCCTGCCACCTCGGCATAGATTTTTGCTCCGCGGGCAATGGCGTGCTCCAGCTCTTCAATAATGAGAGCGGTGCCGCCTTCACCAATCACGAATCCATCGCGGCTGGCGCTAAAGGGTCGTGAGGCTGTTTGCGGTGAATCGTTACGTGTGGAGAGGGCATGCATTGCATTAAAGCCTCCCACTGCTGAAGGGCTGATGGTTGCTTCTGCTCCTCCCGTAACAATTACATTTGCTTTGCCCAGACGAATAAGGTTGAACGCATCGACGATGGCGTTTGTGGAAGAAGCACAAGCCGATACGGTTGCGTAGTTGGGACCTCTCAGCCCGTAAATCATAGAAATATGCCCTGCAGCAATATCCGCTATCATTTTCGGAATGAAAAATGGATTGAACCTCGGTCCTTTAGTCGTGTCCGCATAGTAATTGGCTACTTCGTCCTCAAATGTTCTTATCCCTCCGATTCCTGCAGAAAATATCACTCCGATGCGATCCAGGTTTTCATTCTCCAGATCGAGACCGGAATCTTCCATTGCTTCTTTCGCAGCCTTTACGGCAAACTGAGAATAACGGTCGTATTTCCTTGCTTCCTTGCGATCGAACAGATCACCGGGATTGAAATCTTTAACTTCGCAGGCAAACTGCGTTTTGAAAAGCGATGAATCGAAATGAGTAATAGGCCCGGCGCCACTTTTCCCCTCCAGGGCATTCATCCACGTTGTTTTAACGTCGTTCCCCAGTGGAGTAATTGCCCCCAGGCCTGTTACTACTACTCTCTTTAACTCCATGAATAAAATGGATTATTTTGCGTGTTGTTCTACATAAGCAACAGCATCACCAACGGAAGAGATTTTTTCTGCTTGATCATCCGGAATTGAGATATTGAATTCTTTTTCGAATTCCATAATCAATTCAACTGTATCAAGAGAGTCAGCTCCCAGATCATTGGTAAAACTCGCTGTTTCTGTTACTTCAGATTCTTCAACACCTAATTTATCGACAATGATCGACTTTACTCTTTGTGCTACTTCAGACATAACTATTGATATTAATTAATAAATAAAATATTATTCTTAAATTTGCGATTGCAAAGTAACGCAATTTTTCTCTAATTGTGCAAGTTTTTATTCATTAAATTCCAAAAAAGTGCACAATAAACGTATCTTTGTGCAAAAAAACAGCGTTTATTATGATACATATCGCCATTTTTGCTTCCGGTAGTGGCAGTAATGCAGAAAACATAGCAGACTATTTCAGGGAGAGTGACGATATAAAGGTGTCGCTTATTATCTCCAATAAGAGAGATGCTTATGTACACGTGCGCGCGGAAAAACTGAGTATCCCTTCCTATACCTTTAGCAAGGCTGAGTTCGAGAAAGGAACGCCGCTGCTGAAGGTACTGCGAGAATACAATATTGGTTTTATCGTGCTGGCAGGTTTTCTGCTGAAGGTATCACAACCGTTGCTTAATGTTTATGCGGGAAGGATTATCAATATTCATCCTGCGCTGTTGCCCAAGTATGGCGGCAAGGGGATGTATGGCGACACTGTACACCGGGCGGTGGTCGATGCCGGAGAGACGGAGTCGGGCATCACCATTCATTATGTCAATGAACATTACGATGAGGGGAGCATCATCTTTCAGGCAACTTGCGAAGTGCAGGCTGTTGATACACCAGGTGATGTTGCCCGAAAAGTGCATGCGCTGGAGTATGCACATTTCCCCCGGGTGATTGCCTCTCTGGTCAAAAAAATCGCTGAAGGGAATCAGCGGTTTGAAAATAAATAGTATCTTTGCAATCCATTTTGCGGCTGTGGCGTAATTGGTAGCCGCGCCAGACTTAGGATCTGGTGCCGAAAGGCGTGGGGGTTCGAGTCCCTTCAGCCGCACAGTAAGCTCCTTTGAGATCATTCTCAGGGGAGTTTTTTTCGTCCACCTTACGCTGATTGTTGCTATTCTGTTATTTCTGTAATGGGAGTCAGCTCAATTTTTCGAAATTCAACCTCTGAACCCTCTGCCTGAAGAGCAAGGTGTCCTTTTTGTGCTGTGCATTCATAGCCATTGTTTACCAAAGTGTTATTTACCCACACCTTTATCTCATCTCCCAAACACTCTATTACCATATCATTCCATTCGCCAACCGGCTTTTCTGCTCCATCAGTAAGTTTCTTGATGTTGCGTGCTTTTCCTTCTGTTATTCCCCATTCCTCTTTTGGGCCTCTCCGTTCTTCCATATTGGGCACAGTTATATCTTCAACAATACACCAGAAGTCACCTGCATTTGTGTGTTCCATCTGCACCTCCATCGATTTTGGAAACATATCATAGAGTGCGCGTGGTGTTGAGGCATGCACCAATACACCGCAATTGCCCGGTTGAGCTGCAAAGCGATACTCCACGTCCAATCGGTAATTTTCAAACTCCTCGTCTGTGATGAGGTGTCCACCGGGAGTACCTAGTTCTACTTTTAGACTTTAAAAAAACGATTCAATGCTTTGATATGTAATTAAATATGTTTATCTTTATGCTATAAACAAAGAGTAATAACACTCTGATAGAATTTGATATGAGTCAAGTACTATC
>JAENWZ010000029.1 GCA_016649795.1 Proteiniphilum sp.
CATCGGATTGATCTGCATAGACAAGGTGCCTTTTCTGATGGCTACTCTGATCTCCTCCTCCGTAATGGTTTCGGGATTATCGAAGAATTTCTCCATCAATGCATCATCGCACTCAGCGACTGATTCAAGCATCTTCTCGCGCCACTCTTTGGCTTCCTCAAGTAAATCGGCGGGTATATCCCTCACGTCGTAGTCGGCACCCATAGCCTCATCATGCCAGTAGAGCGCTTTCATCGTCACCAGGTCAACCACACCCTTAAATGTCTCTTCTGCTCCGATAGGTATCTGGATGGGGCATGCGTTGGAACCCAGCATCTCTTTTACCTGACGGACTACATCGAAGAAGTTGGCTCCCGAGCGGTCCATCTTGTTGATGTAACCTACGCGGGGAACTTTGTATTTATCTGCCTGACGCCATACGGTCTCAGACTGCGGCTCAACACCACCTACAGCGCAGAAAGTCGCTACGGCACCATCCAGCACACGCAGCGAACGCTCCACCTCCACCGTGAAATCCACGTGTCCCGGGGTGTCGATCAAATTAATCTTATATGTCTGGTCATCATATTTCCAGTTCGTCGTGGTAGCCGCGGAGGTGATCGTGATCCCACGTTCCTGCTCCTGCGCCATCCAGTCCATGGTGGCTGCACCGTCATGTACCTCGCCGATCTTATGCGTCAACCCTGTGTAGAACAGGATACGCTCCGACGTGGTTGTCTTGCCGGCATCAATGTGCGCCATGATACCAATGTTGCGAGTGAACTTTAATGCTTCTTTTGAACCCTTAGCCATCTTTTTTTACCTTCTATCTTTGTTAAAATCTAAAGTGAGCAAAAGCACGGTTCGCTTCTGCCATTCTGTGCATGTCCTCTTTCCGTTTGTAAGAACCACCCTGATTGTTGAACGCGTCAACGATCTCGCCAGCCAGCTTGTCGGCCATCGTCTTACCTCCTCTTTTACGTGCGTAAAGGATGAGGTTTTTCATTGAAACGGATTCTTTTCTGTCGGATCTTATTTCTGTAGGAACCTGGAATGTTGCTCCGCCTACACGGCGTGATTTCACTTCCACTTGAGGGGTAATATTGTCGAGAGCCGCTTTCCAAATCTCGAGAGCCGACTTCTCTTCGTTAGGCAATTTAGCCTTTACAGTCTCCAATGCAGTATAGAAGATATCGTAGGAGATACTTTTTTTACCGTCATACATAAGGTGGTTAACAAACTTTGTTACCCTTATATCACCATACACAGGATCCGGGAGGACCTGTCTTTTCTTCGGTTTACTTTTTCTCATTGTTTAAAAAATTATGCGTTGTTTGGTTGCAATTTATCTGTCTTCAACGAACTCCTCTGAATTCATTTACTCAACCTGTAATAAGTAGCGTATCCAAAAATTTCAACAGCGATTCTACATTTTTAAATTATACTTCTTTTAGCGCGACGGGCGATGATTACTTTTTCGCCGTTGTCTTCGTTCCCGGTTTAGGACGCTTTGCCCCATACTTGGAACGTCTCTGTGTACGTCCGGCAACACCGGAGGTATCCAGTGTACCACGCACAATGTGATAACGCACACCAGGGAGGTCCTTCACACGACCACCACGCACCAGTACGATGGAGTGTTCCTGCAAGTTGTGTCCTTCACCCGGGATATATGCATTCACTTCCTTCGAGTTAGTCAAACGTACACGGGCAACCTTTCTCATCGCTGAGTTAGGTTTCTTTGGTGTAGTGGTGTACACTCTCACGCAAACACCACGACGTTGCGGACAAGAATCCAGCGCAGGCGATTTGCTTTTATCCGTAAGGGTGGTACGTCCTTTTCTTACTAGTTGTTGAATTGTAGGCATTTTCTGCTTTCTTTTTACGTATTACTATTTTTTAAATAATTGCTCTGTCACTGCTTCACACGCACTAGACATATAATAATGCCCTGATTATCATTAAATAACCTTTCCCTTGGTGTGAAAAACGGCACAAAATTACAAATAATCAACCAGATATGCAAGAGTTTATACATGTTTTTTTTAAAAAGCAGGATGACCGCTGATAACTGCCCGTTAATTGCTGATTCATTATTTCAAGTCCTCTGCTTATTGCAGGGGTACCCGCTTGTTGAAGCAGGCGTTATATGATAAGTTGTTCAAGCGAAGCGAGTTCTTATCATATAGCCTGTGAGCTTTTCCGATAAGCCAGATGAGCAGAGCCAAGCTGGCTTGAGCTATGCCATGGCGAGGAAAAGCCTAACTTTAGTGAAACATTAGCGGATCTGTCAGAAGCAGAAAGATGAAGAAAAATGAATCAGCAGGATGAAGAGAAATGAATCTGCAAATCGCTGATAGCCGATAGCGTGTCGACAAGAAGATGATAGTCGCAGCGAAATATATCCGTAAAGCTGAAAGCTGATCGCTGACAGCTGAAAACCATTTTTTTTAATTATTTTTGCATGAAACTGTAACTTTTCCTCCACCTGACCGTCAACATATAATGAGTACTGATACTTTCCACTCCATCATCCTGCCACTGAAAGAGAAGCTCTTCAGGCTGGCTTACGGCATCGTCAGAGACCGGGCTGAAGCGGAAGACATCCTGCAGGACCTGCTGCTGAAGCTCTGGAGCAGGAAAGATGAATGGGCCGGAATCGGGAATCTGGAAGCCTACTGCTTCAGGGCGATAAAGAACATGTCGCTCGACCGGCTGGCATCCCTGGCGATCAGGAAAACGATTCTGCCACAACGGGAGGAGCAGTGTTATTTCGTGGACAATCATTCACCGCATCAGGAGCTGATAAGGAAAGAACAGCGCTCCATGATAGATCAATGCATTGGAGCGCTCCCCGAAACCCAGCGACTGGTCTTCCGGCTGCGCGAAGTGGAAGAGATGAGCTACAGGCAGATAGCGGTAACACTTGACATCAGCGAAGAGCTGGTGAAGGTGAGCCTCTTCAGGGCAAGAAAAAGAATGAAAGAGCTACTATCGCGTTACTGACCTATACGGCAAGCGAAGAACAGATGAGAGACCCTCCTCGACAGGGGCGAAACAACCGGTTATTTTTTTTAGACAAATATAATGAGTAGAGAATATATAAATATATTATTAGAAAGGTACTGGAACTGTGAGACATCGGTACGGGAAGAACAGGAGCTGCGCGATTTCTTCTCGCGTGCCGACCTGCCGGAAGAGTTCATACAATACCTCCCGCTCTTCTCTTACATCGGTGAGGAGCAGGTGGTGACGATGAGCGACGATTTTGACGAACGACTGCAAGCATCAGTAAAAGCTGCCGGCATGAAGAAAAAGGAGAAAACCCGTATCATCGCCCCACTCTTGCGTATCGCAGCATCACTACTGCTGATCGGGGGACTGGGCATCAGCCTCTTCTTCATCACGCGCCAGCAGAACAAGCCCTATTACACGGAGACCATCAACAACACCAGCGACACCAACACCGCCATGCAACAGGCCACCTATGCGCTGGAAAAGCTCTCCGATGCGCTGCAGATGAGCGAGGAAGCATCTGTCGAGACCATCCGCAGCCTCGAAGAACTCGATATAGACTGGTCGACACTCGACTCACTGAGTAACATCGCTACAGATGACAGTGTAAAGGTAAACAGCCTGAGAATAAACAAGGAGGATAACATATGAGGAAAACGCTATTGCTGGTTTTTGTTCTCTCACTGTCGACTTCGCTCTTCGCGAACGGTTTTGTGACGCTGTTCATGGAGCAGTATGCCGAAGAAAACCGTCCTCTGAGCAACGTGAACATCGGGAAGGCGATGCTTGGGAAGATGGCGGAGAACACGGCTGATGAAGAGCTGAAGCAGACCTTCAGGGAACTGAACAGCATCAGCATCGTCAGCAGCGACAACAAAAGAGACTCGCGATTTTACTTTAAAAAGGCGAACGAGCTGGTGAAGGAGGCGTTCGGCGATTACGACGAGGTGGTCTCGGTGAATGAGAAAGATTCCAAAATCTCGGTCTTGATGAAACGGGTGGATGAAGAGACCTCCGAACTGATCCTCCTCTCGCTCGATGAAGAGAGCAAGCTCACCATCATCACCGTATCGGGTAAGATCGATTTTCAATCCATCGCGAAACTCTCCGGATCACTGAAAGAGAAACCGGTCACAACGGAGTTGAGCGATAAGGAGGATCCGGGAGCAAGTGAGGAGAGCGAAGAGGATTGATAGTGAATGCTGACTGCTGATAGCTGACTGCTAAACCCCAAACCGCTGCCCTAAACAAGTTTCCACCTCAAAAGCTGACTGCTGAAAGCTGATAGCCGATAGCTGATAGCTGAAAGCTGAAAGCCAAGAACTTTTTTAAAATAACTT
This sequence comes from Proteiniphilum sp., assembly GCA_016649795.1. Classification (GTDB taxonomy): domain Bacteria; phylum Bacteroidota; class Bacteroidia; order Bacteroidales; family Dysgonomonadaceae; genus Proteiniphilum. The sequence continues at coordinate 4,335 of JAENWZ010000029.1, forward strand.
TTTTCTTTTTTATATTTAAACAATGAACAGGCAGCCGAACGTGAGTTTAGCTGCCTGTTGCTTTATAGGCTTTAATATCCCATAAAAAGAAATGAAACAGGGGGTATGATAACGAAACAATAGCGCAATCCGGCATTTATTCTGCGTTCTTCAGCTTTTCCCTGAACTGATGCGCCAGCAGCACGGTGTTTTTCAGATACTCAAACTCCAGCTCGAAGCACTCCGAGAAGAGATTGTGCCCCATGTTGTCCTCGATTTGGGACTCTGTCCATAGCTTACCTCCCTTCAGTAGCAGGCTGTTGAAGAGTTCCTCGTTATCGATATCCGATACATAGAGGAAAATAAGCCGCTTGGTGGTCTCATTCTCAAAGGTGTACTTCAGCAGGAAACGCAGGGGGATATGCTTATTTCCGCACTCACTCACTATGCTGTTATGCACACTCACATCAATCTCATGATTGTACTGCATGTACTTCTCAAACGGGTAATCGAGCATTCCCGGGTTCAGCAGCCGCGACGGATCGCGCTCCTTCAGGTAGATCTTGCCTTTGTATATCAGTGCTACACGCACTACGGGGTGCATGAACTTATTCTTCATATCCCTGGTGATCGATTTCGCCACCCTGCCCGTCACATCACCACTCTCGGTGACTACAGGTAGCCACTCCTCCTTGTGCAGTTTCTTATCGAGGATGTAGAGCCTGCCGCTCTCCATCAGCATGATTACCACCAGCATTATCTGAGTGACCAGCAGCAGCAAGAAGCTGTTTGCCGTAGCGGATTCTGTGCCGCCGAAGAGGAAAATCCCAAGCACCAGCAGCAGATGAAAAGAGAGTGCATATTGTGTTTGGAAGGCTACGCGGAACGACTCCTTTATGAAGCTTTTCATCAGTAGATTCTTCTTTTTATTCATCCGTACCACGATCCTGTTTCTTGAAAGACGTGCCGTGATGAGCATCAGCACGAAGATGATCTCCACGATCACGAACCGGTTGATCAGGGGTAGTGAGGTGAAAAAAATCAACGACAACGGTAAAGCCACAGCAAAGGTGATCAGGGAGAGCTTATAGATCAGACGGCTCAGTCTCTTCACAGCAATATAACCGAGCAGCGACAATAACAGAGCTATCCCCGTCGCTACACGCCCGTCGGTGTAGCTTACAAGAATTGAAAAAACAAGCATCGGTATAAGACCGAATGCCGGATTTTTGGTTATTCTCTGTATGAAGGATGATTCTCCCATAATTAATCCTCTCTGCAAAACGGCAGAGATCCCTTAGTTTTAAAAAAAACGCTGCTTAAAGTCCGTATTGTGACAAATAATTGTCCACAGTTAAGTGGTTCCCTATAATAACAACATTAAGGAGATTTTGTTTAGGGTAAAAACAACTGTTGCCGACCGGAACGATTCCAATCGGCAACAGCAATAAAAGGAGAATGAGAAACCATCAGAGATTATCCCTGTAGAAGCGGATCACCTTTTGGTTCAGATAGGTGCGTGCATTACCTGCAGCGATGGAGTGATCACTGTCGGGGAAGAAGAACATTTCGAAATGTTTGTTCGCCTCAATCAGTGCCCTTGTATATTCTACGGAGTTCTGTAAATGGACATTATCGTCCGACGTACCGTGCATAAGCAGCAGCATACCCTCGAGCTTTGAAGCCAGGGCAACCGGCGAGCCATTCTCATACCCCGCGTTGTTCTGCTGGGGCGTACGCATGAAACGCTCCGTGTAGACAGTATCATAAAAGCGCCAGTCCGTCACCGGAGCGATGGCCACACCCGCCTTAAAGATGCCGTTGCCGCGGCTCATGCTCATCAGCACATTATAACCTCCGTAGCTCCATCCCCATATGCCGATACGTTCACCGTCGATATAGGGCAGCGATCCGAGGTAGCGCGCTGCAGCGATCTGATCGTCCGACTCATTGATGCCCAGATACATGTAGGTGCTCTTGCGGAACTCCACACCCCGCGCAGCGGTACCTCGTCCATCCACCGAAGCCACCACGATATCCTCATTCAGCAGTGCGTGGTACCAGGAGACGTTGAACTGGTCCTGCACCTGTTGTGAGTTGGGTCCGCTGTACTGCACCATCACCACCGGATATTTCTTGTTGGGATTGAAGCTGGCAGGCTTCAGAATCCAGCCGTTCAGTTGTGTGGTTCCGTCCGCCGCCGGCAGGGTGATAAACTCTCTTTGCGGCAGTTGTGTGGCAGCGAGGGTGGCACGCAGCTCACTGTTATCTTCCAGCATCCGCAGCTCTTTCCCGTTCGCATCATGCAGGGTGCTCACCGTCGGCGTGACGACATCAGAATGCCGGAGCAGATAGTACTTCCCGTTCTCACTGAAGGTGGCGCTGTTGAACCCCGGCAGCGGAGACAGCTTCTGCGGCTCCCCCTTGCCGATGTTGATCCTATAGATATCGCGCCGCAGGGGTGACTCGTCGGCAGCCTCGTAGAAGATGGTCTGCGTCTGCGTGTCCGTCGCCAGCAGGGCGGTCACATCATAATTGCCCGAGGTGAGCTGCTTCTGCAGCGTTCCCGACAAACCGTATATATATATGTGGCTGTAGCCATCCCTCTCCGATACCCAGGTGAACTTATCATTCATGAAGCGGATTGATGAAATCCAATCCTGGTCCACATAGTACTTGCTCTCCTCGCGGAGTATTAGTTTGGCTACCGTGGAGCGTGGGTTCACGAAGTAAAGGTCGAACCGGTTCTGGTCCCTGTTGAGCGTCATCACCGCCAGCTGTTCGGGAGCGCCCGTGAAGGTGATGCGGGGGATGTAACCATCCTTGTCCATCGGCAGATCTATGGTGCGTGTCGTCCTTGCTGAAATATCGAAGATGCGGCACTCAACCGTAGAGTTGGTCTCTCCCGGCTTGGGGTATTTGAACCGGTGGAAACCGGGGTATAGCTCCTTGTTGTAGGTCTGGAACGAGAACTCCTTCACAGCAGACTCATCCGTGCGCACGAAAGCGAGCAGGCTGTTGTCCGGAGAGAACTCCATCAGCCTTGTCACAGCGAACTCCTCCTCGTAGACCCAGTCGGTAGCGCCGTTGATGATCTTGTTGATCTCCCCGTCCGTGGTCACCTGCGACTCGGTATCAAAATCGAACTTGGTGAGCCATATATCATTGTCGATCACATAGGCCACCATCCTGCTGTCGGGGGAGAAGACCGGGATCATCTGCTTCGACGGCTGCTCCGAGAGCCTGCGTACCATGTTGCGGCGCACATCGTGATAGTAGTAGTCCGCACGGAACGAATGGCGGTAGATCTGCTCACGCTCCCTGTATACTAGAACCTTGTTCTCATCGGGACTCACCAGGAACCCCTGGAACGAGTCGAAGGTGCAGTTGCGTGCCGTCCGCGTGCTGAAGAGCGTGTCCACAGCATCGCCTGAGGCGTAGGCGTACTTGATCACGGCCGTCCGCCCGGCATCGGTGCGATAGTAGTGCATGCCGTCGTGTGAGGAGACCATGGCCGGCACACCGCGGGGTGTGAACTTGCCGTTCTGTATATCACTCAAGGTATAGTTCTGTGCCGACAGCGACAGAAAAAAGATGGCCGACAGCGCTGTAAAAAGGATTCTTCTCATCTCACTTAAATTATGGTTTGGAACTGCAAATATAACATCAACTAATCGATTTTACCCAACTATTTACTCCGATTTTAAACGAATAAGGCAGAGTCTTCGTTTTTCGTTGCAGATTAAAAAGCAACCTTTTCGCACAAAGTTCGGAAAAGTAGGCTTCTCTTTACCTTTTTTTTGTATTTTCGGCAAAATTTGAAAAGCTGACTGCTGAAAGCTGACTGCTGAAAGCAACATCAACCCAGCTAAAAAGCTGATAGCTGATAGCTGATAGCTGAAAATAAACAATGGAACCAAACGAAGAAAAGAAAGCAATGGAACTGCCCGAGAACGCTTACCGTGAGCTTGAACCGGGTGAAGAGTACAAACCGGTGATGCCCGAAGACAAACCGGTTAGAGAGGTCACCTCCTGGTCTGTAGGTATGGGACTGATCATGGCCGTGATCTTCTCGGCTGCAGCAGCCTACTCGGGACTGAAGATCGGACAGGTGTTCGAAGCTGCCATCCCCATCTCCATTATCGCCGTGGGTGCTTCTGCCGCCTTCCGAAAAAAGAATGCGTTGGGACAGAATGTCATCATCCAGTCCATCGGCGCCTCATCGGGTGTGATCGTCGCCGGCGCCATCTTCACCATCCCGGGGCTCTATATCCTCCAGGCGAAGTACCCCGAGATAGAAATCAACTTCTGGCAGATCTTCTTCTCCTCCCTGCTGGGAGGGTTCCTGGGGATCCTCTTCCTTATTCCCTTCCGCAAATATTTCGTGAAAGAGATGCACGGGAAGCTCCCCTTCCCCGAGGCGACCGCCACCACCGAGATACTGATGACCGGAGAAAAAGGGGGCAGTCAGGCCCGCCTGCTGGTCACCAGCGGACTTATCGGGGGACTGTTCGACTTCTGCTTCTCCGCCTTCCGCCTCTGGAGTGAAGAGATCACCACCCGCATCATTCCTGCCGGAGCAATGATGGCGGAGAGATTCAAGATGGTCTTAAAGTTCAACGTGAGCGCCCTGATCTTCAGCTTCGGATACCTGGTGGGGCTGCGTTTTGCAGTGATCATCACCGTGGGGTCGCTCCTCTCATGGCTGGTACTGATACCCCTGGTGAATGAGATTGGTGCGCTGGCAGCCACCGCCGGCGGGGGCATCAACCCCTTCGCAGCCATGTCGGCAGAAGAGATCTTCGCCACCTACGTACGTCCTATCGGTATCGGAGCCATCGCCATGGCCGGGATCATCGGGATCATCAAATCATCGTCCGTGATCGGCACCGCCTTCAAGCTGGCAGTCAGCAAGAAAGGTGTCGCCGGCGTCACCAAGACAGAAGAGAAACGTTCGCAGCGCGACCTGACCATGTCGTTCGTGATGCTCTTCCTCTTCCTCACGCTTGTCGCCATCTTTATCTTCCTGATTATTGGTGTGGAGATCACGCTGGTGCAGGCCATCGTCGCCCTGCTCACCGTCACCATCATCTCCTTCCTCTTCACCACCGTGGCGGCCAACGCCATCGCCATTGTCGGCTCCAACCCCGTATCGGGGATGACGCTGATGACCCTGATCCTCTCCTCGGTAGTGCTCGTAGCCGTGGGACTGGAAGGATGGCAGGGGATGGTCAGTGGACTGATCATCGGAGGTATCGTATGTACCGCCCTCTCCATGGCGGGAGGCTTTGTCACCGACCTGAAGATCGGTTACTGGCTTGGCACCACCCCTGCAAAACAGGAGTCCTGGAAATTCCTCGGCACGCTGGTATCGGCAGCCACCGTAGGGGCGGTGATCTTTATCCTGAACGAGGCATACGGCTTCGTCGCCACACCTGAGCAACCTAACCCCATGGTGGCACCACAGGCCAACGCCATGGCTGCGATCATCGAACCGCTCATGGCGGGCAGCGGCGTCAGCTGGATGCTTCTCGGCATCGGTGCTGTCATCGCTATCCTGGTCAACTGGCTTAATATCTCACCGCTGGCATTCGCACTGGGGATGTTTATCCCGCTGCCACTTAACACACCACTTGTGGTGGGGGGACTACTCAACCACTGGATCAACAAGAGCAGCAAGGACAAGGAGCTGAACAATGCTCGTCACCAACGCGCCATCCTCATCTCCTCGGGCTTTATCGCCGGAGCAGCGCTCTTTGGTGTTCTGGGAGCCCTGATCATCTTCCTCACCGGCAACGGCAATGTGCTCAACTTCAACCTCTGGTCCGACCCGCACGGCACCGGTGCACAGATTGTCGCGCTCTTTGCTTTCCTGGGACTGGTCGCCTATTTTATCTGGGAGACGAAACGGGCAAAGAAAGAAGACTGAAAGATGAAAACTGAAAGATGAAAGATGATCGCTGAAAGCTGACCGCTGATAAAATAAGAAATTATGCACAAACAATTTCTATTCCTGCTGATGCTGCTGCCGGCGCTGAACTGTGTGCGGGCTGGTGTGTATGACCGGAACTTCATCACCTACGATGAGATCATGGGTGGCGGCAGCTTGGGGTTTAACATGACATCAAGGCCGCAGTAAATTTAAGTGTGTTTTTTAATTACCTTAATTTCAACGATTTAATTTTATAAAAATTTATATCCACATAAAGAAACAATTACTATCTTTGTATATTACGTATTGCTACGATGATACAGAAAAAGGATGTAATTGATGTAGTAAAATATTGGTCAGAGATGTCTGATTACGATTTTGAAACTGCTCTTGCAATGCAGGAGACAGGACGTTTTCTCTATGTCGGATTTATGTGTCATCAATCAGTAGAAAAGATACTTAAAGCATATTTTTCTGCCGTAAAACAAGAAACACCACCTTATATTCATTCTCTTTCCCGATTAGCAGAAAAATCTGAACTTCTGCCGAGAATGAACGAGGAGCAACTTGAAGTTGTCGACAAATTGGAGCCTTTAAATATTGAGGCACGTTATCCATCCTATAAGGAAAATTTAATGCGCAGCCTCAATAAAAACAAATGTGATATATTATTGACCGAAACAAAAGCACTGACAGAATGGATAAAGCAGCAGCTATAAAATTAGGAAAAGCCTATAAAGAGCTTGTCTTGCAGCATTTTAATGTGCGAGATGTAATACTGTATGGTTCCTACGGAAAAGGCACTCCGCATCCGGACAGTGACATAGACATTGCAATCATTGTGGATTCCATTGAAGGGGATTATTTTGATAATGTTCCTTTGTTATGGAAATTAAAACGACAGATCAGTAATTTAATTGAACCTATTTTAATTTCAGAAGAGGATGACAAATCGGGTTTTTTGGAAAATATCCGAAAAACCGGAATTGTTTTGTAGTTCCCGGACTGTATATCCGTTTAATGACAAAATCTGCTCAATGAGGCGATATTTCCGGTGCGATGGCTGTCTTGGTTGGGCGTAATTTTATTTTGAGATTCAATGTAGATACTCCTCCGCGTCGTAGGAGATAAGGATCTCGCGGGCAATGAAGGATTCCTGTCCGGCCTGGTCGGTGCAGTAGATAATAAAGTGATAATGCCCCTCCTTCAGGGGTTTGCCGTTCACCGTTTCCGGAATCTCTATCAGGTGATGATGGATAGTGACGCTTCTCTTTCCGGCGATAAGCTCTTCACCCAGCGCGATAAAGTCGCTCTCCATCAATGTTTTTTCGAAAGCCACCGAGTCCTCAGTCGCACGGGTCGTTGCGCTATGCTTATGCCCGTCGAAAGCGCCGTGGATATTTACTTTATATGAGGCAAGGGCCTCGTTATCGGACAGGGTCACCTCTAAATGAATGTCGCTACCCGGCAGCACCGCTTCATCCTCTACAGGAGCCGTCAGCACGATCACCGGCTTCTCATTGTCGGTCACCTCTTTTTCGCACGATGTAAGGGCGATCACTGCCGCCAGTAAAAGAGTAATTGCAATATTTCTTGTCTTCATACTGAAAGTTTGATTTGATAATTTGTTAATTTGACGATTGATTGATTTAGTTTGATGATTCGATAATTTGATGATTTAGTGATTTGAGAACTCGACGATTATTAATAGAAGCGTAAATCAAATAGCGGTGAAACATAGACATCGATATATATGAGGATCCCGTGAAGCTGAGAGCTGAAAGCTAAACCCAAACCGCTGCCCTTACAAAGCTTACAGCTTACTGCTTACAGCTTACTGCTTACTGCTTATTGCTTACAGCTTACTGCTTATTGCTTATTGCTTATAGCTGACCGCTCTATTCAAAACGGCACCCTCACTATCAGCTGAATATTGCGTCCCGGCTCCGGCAGATTCAGCCGACGGTAGAAGCTCAGATGATTCAGATAGGGGCTGTCCAGCAGGTTCTGCACCTGAAAGTCGGTGATCACCCTTCTTCCGCCGACCAGCCAGTGGATATTGACCGAGAGATTCCAGAGCTGCGTCCCCGGTGTCTGCTCCTCGTTCCTGGCAATCCTGTGCTGGGCAAACACCCCTTGGTGCTCCAGTCGCAGCATGTACTGTGCTACCGTTTTCCGTCCCAGTCCACTGTAGGAGAGATCACTGGTAACAGCTGCCGGCGGAGAGAAGGGAAGCGGGTAACTGTCCGTCACGTTTCTGTTGTAGATATACTCCAGGTCGGACGAAAGAAGCCAGTGATTGTCCGGTGCGTAGCTTATCTCCACCTCGCCGCCACCCATCAAAGCCTTTGCCTGCCGGTAACGATAGACCTGGCCCGTATGGGGAAGTACCGACCACTCACCCGACGGCTCCAGGTAGATATAGTTGTTAAACCACGACAGAAAAGGAGAGATCGTTACCACCCATTTTCTGTTTTTATACAGATACGCTATATCCCACTGGTAACCGCTCTCGGAGGTGAGCGAAGGCTCCCCCATCTCATGACGGAAGGCACCGTGATGCACTCCGTTCGATGCCAGCTCATTGGCCGAGGGATAGCGGAAGCTCTTGCCGATATTCATTTTCACTGTCTGGTATCTGTCCGGGCGGTAGGTGAAGCCGATGGCACCGGACCAGTCACCGAAGCGTTTCCACAGCTCCTCCGCCCGCTGTGCGTAGAAGGCCACTTGCTCCTCACCCTGCTGCTGCATCCGCAGATAGTCCGCCAACAGGGGATCGTAATAACCTTCCACTGCGAGGTACCCCGCATCGTAACGCACCCCGCCGGTAAATGAGAGCATGTTGCTGATCTCCCACTCGTTTAGCCAGTAAGCACCCGCGGTAAAGCGATCAAAATCGGGCAGCAGGAAAGAGTAGCCCCCCACTCTATTATGCTGGTACTCGCCCGAAAGGCCGATCGTCTTCCGCCATCTCTTCTCCTCGTCCACCTTCAACCGGATATTTGCCGAGTAGGTATCAAGCAGGAACTGCAGCTCCAGGTCGGGATCAACCACCGGCGGCGGCTGCGTGCTGTAGTGCGTATGGAAAGGCGACAGCTCCTCCCGGCGGTTGCGCTGGTAGCCCAGATCGATTTGCATTGATGCGTGGGAGAGGCTTATCTCGTTATTGGAGATCAGCTTAAAATGGTTCGATGTGGCAAAGGGCGTCTCCACGTTGCGCAGCGATCCGTCCGGTGCCAGACGAGATAGCGAGGGTATACCATGTGCTCCCGGGAAGAAGCCGTTCTTCGCTGCTATATCAGAAGCATGTATCCAGCTGTTCATCCTGCCGTTATCGTAGTTGGCAGAGAAAGAGAGGTTCTGCTCCCTTCCTGCCGTATTCTTCATCCGTCCGTCATGCAAAGGCATTCTCCAGGTGAGGTAAGTCACCGTGTCGGCCGGCAGGCGGTAGTCCGCATAACTTTGCAGCGTGGCACGGCCTCGGAGGAACCACGCCCCCTTTTTACTGTTCACCACCACCGAG
>JAENWZ010000006.1 GCA_016649795.1 Proteiniphilum sp.
AATAAAGAGGGAGATGCCCACAGAGAGCAGTGGATCAATGATGGGTGCATCCACGAAATACATCACAGCCGCACCAAGAAGTACGGTAATCCATCCCAGCACATCCTCCAGCAGATGCAGGGAGACGACCCTCTCGTTGATAGAGCTCCCTTTGCGCAGACGGAGAACAGCCAGACCATTCACCACTACCCCCAGCACGGCCAGCAGCAGCATCCCTTTCACATCAGGTTGCTCAGGGTGGAACAGACGAGGAATGGCATTCATCAATATCACCACGCTACCCACCAGCAGCACCACCGAATTCACCACGGCACCCAACAGCGAGAAGCGTTTGTAACCATAGGTATACTCCTTCGTGCTGGGTTTCTTCGATACTCTCTGGAAATACCACGAGAGTCCCAGCGAGAAGCTGTCGCCCAGGTCGTGTACCGCATCAGAGAGTATCGCCACACTGTTCGTCATTAATCCTCCGACAAACTCAATGATCGTGAAAAAGAAGTTAAGAAAAAAAACCACTTTAATGTTCTTCACATCTTCGTGCCCGGGATGATGATGGTGTGCATGCATATCGCAATACTCATTTTGATATAAACGTAAGGAGAAAAATATTGTTCAATGCGCCTCTTTCACCCTAAATATGTATATTTGCACATAGTAATAACAAATCAAAAAAAAATCGTATGAAACGCACAAATAGCTGGTTACTTATCGTAACCTTTTTATTCACAATCACATCGTGTAACGATACGAAAAAAGAGACAACAATTTTGAAACAATCCGATTTTTCCCTGCCACCCGTGGCAGAAATGATTCCCGACACATTCACCAACTTCGGGCAACAACGGATAGACAACTATTCATGGTTGAGAGATAAGAACAACCCGAAGGTGATTGAGTACCTGAATGCCGAGAACGCATACAGAGAAAGCGTGATGGCGCCCACCACCGACCTTCAGCAAACAATTTACGATGAGATCGTGGGCCGCATGAAGGAAGATGATGAGAGTTACCCTTCCTTCAGAGACGGTTATTACTACTACAGCCGCACAGAAAAGGGAAAACAGTACCGTACCTATTGCCGCAGACAGGGATCGATGGAGGCAGCAGAGGAGGTCATCTTCGATCTCAACACCATGGCTGAGGGTAAAACGGCATTCATCTTCGCAGGATACACCATCAGTCCTGACAATAGCAAAGTGGCCTATTTCTTTAACGAGACAGGCTCTTATGCTGAATATATGATGAAAATAAAAGATCTCACCACAGGCGAAGAGATCGGGTTCATCGTCGACGGTGCCACATCTGCCGCATGGGCAAATGACAACAGGACACTTTTCTACAGCACGATCGATAACACCTTACGCTCCTACCAGATCCACCGGCGGACACTCGATGAGCCGCAGAGCACACTCATCTATGAAGAGAAGGATCCCAAATTCACTACCTACGTTTCGGGCAGCAAGACCAAAGACTTCATTTTTATTGGCTGCTCCAGCTCCACCACCTCGGAAGAGCGATACATAGATGCGGATAAACCGCTCGACGCATATAAAATCTTCCTCCCTCGTGTTCAGGATGTGGAATATAGTATTTATCCGCATAAAGAGAAATTTTTCGTGCGCTATAAAGACAAGGAAAACCTGAACGGAAAGATCTATGAGATGCCTCTTACCGGATATGAAGAGCGTTCCACATGGAAGGAGTTTATGCCGCACAACAGCGACGTGCGCATTGAAGGGATTGATATCCTTAAAGAGTACGTGCTTCTCGATCTGCGCAAAAACGGACTGAGTGAGATCATCGCCAAGCCTGTGTCGGGTGACGATGTGAAGACCCTCTCTTTCCCGGAACCGGTATACACCGCCTCACTCAGCGGGAACCCGGAGTATGATGCCACCACCTTCCGCTATACATACACATCGCTCAACCGCCCTACCACACTCTATGAGTACAACATAGCAAACGGTGAGACAGTTAAGCTTAAGGAGCAGGAGATACCCTCCGGTTTCAACCCCGATGATTATATTGTTGAGCGATTATGGGCAGAGGCTGCTGATGGTGTAAAAGTGCCCATGGCCATTGTCTACAAAAAAGGGTTGAAGAAGAATGGCAGCAACCCCTCTCTCCTCTACTCTTACGGCAGCTACGGCAGCAGCTCCGATGTCTACTTCAGTGCCAGCTTCTACAGCCTGATCGATCGTGGCTTTGTCTTCGGCATCGCACAGATCAGAGGCGGCAGCGACCTTGGTGAACAGTGGTACGAAGATGGTAAGCTCATGAAGAAGAAGAACACCTTCACCGATTTTATCGCCTGCAGTGAGCTGCTGATCAACGAGAAGTACACCTCCCCCGACAGGCTGGCAGCCATGGGTGGCAGCGCCGGAGGATTGCTGATGGGCGCCATCGTCAATCTGCGCCCGGAGCTTTATCAGACCATCGTGGCACAGGTACCCTTCGTGGATGTTATCAACACGATGCTCGATGAGTCACTGCCGCTCACTACGGGTGAGTATGAGGAGTGGGGTAATCCCAACGAGGAGGAGCATTACAACTACATCCTCTCCTACTCACCCTACGACAACGTCGCAGCGCAGGATTATCCGAACATACTGATAACAGGAGGGATCAACGACTCCCAGGTGCTCTTCCACGAGCCGGCCAAATGGACCGCCAGGCTGCGCTCACTCAAGACCGACGACAATATCGTCCTGCTGCATATGAACATGGATTCCGGTCATGGAGGTGCCACAGGCCGCTACGACGGTATCAGGGATACCGCTTTTGAGTTCGCATTTATCCTGAACAGAGTGGGAATAGAGAAATAGGTATGAAAAAACTCCCCCTGCACTGGCAAATAGTTATAGGCATGGCACTGGGCATATTGTTCGGGCTGCTGATAAGCTCCTTCAGCTGGGGAGGCATGTTTGTGAACGACTGGATCGCTCCTTTCGGTACGATCTTTATCAAGCTGTTGAAGCTGATCGCCATACCTTTGATTTTCACATCGCTGGTAAAGGGGATCTCCGACCTGAAAGATATCTCGAGCTTCCGCAACATCGGGGTGCGCACCATCCTGATCTACATCTCAACAACCGTGGTAGCCATCATCATAGGACTGCTGCTGGTGATCTTCTTCGCCATCGCATTGGGCATCTCCATGTTACTGATCGATTCGAAAAAAGTGAAGCCTTTAAATAAACTGATTGACGGGCTGAATGAGGTGATCCTGAAAATGGTCGACCTGATCATGCTGATGGCACCCTTTGCTGTCTTCGCGCTGCTGGCACAGATCATCGCCTCTTCGGGCAATGTGGAGATACTGCAGAAACTGCTGATCTATGGTGTCACCGTGGTGATCGGACTGGCAATAATGATCACCTTTTATCTGCTGGTCATCTACCTCGTCGCCGGTAAATCGCCCGGGTGGTTTTTCAAAGGGATCGCACCGGCGCAGCTGCTGGCCTTCTCCACCAGCTCCAGCGCCGCTACACTGCCTGTCACAATGGAGAGGGTGACAGAGCATCTGGGTGTGGACAATGAGGTGTCGAGCTTCGTGCTGCCTGTGGGTGCCACCATCAATATGGACGGCACCAGCCTCTATCAGGCGGTGGCGGCTGTCTTCATTGCGCAGGCACTTCATTTCCCACTCGAATTCAGCGATCAGTTGATTATTGTCCTCACCGCCCTGCTGGCCTCCATCGGGTCAGCTGCCGTACCCGGTGCAGGGATGGTGATGCTGGTGATCGTGCTGGAGTCCATCGGCTTCCCTGCCGACAAGCTGGCAATAGGGCTGGCACTGATCTTCGCCATCGACCGCCCGCTCGATATGCTACGCACCGTGGTGAATGTCACCGGCGACTCCATGGTGTCGGTGGTGGTGGCCAAATCGCTGGGGAAACTGCATAGTAAGAAATCATCGTCTCATCATTCAATCAGATCACTATGAAACCGAATCTCACCTTCGTTAGAATGTCTGTTCTCCTGATTGCAATCCTTTTCCTGGGAGCACTTTCATGCAAGAACCTGACCAGATCAAAACAAAACAGAACAGCCTCGGCTAACTACCTCAATTTCTGTGCCGGATGCCACGGCGACAACCTCGAAAAATTTGCCGCCGGGAAATGGATGGAAGAGAAGGGCACCGGATCCATCGAGAAGAGCATTAAAGAGGGAATCACCTCCATGGGTATGCCTTCATTTGCAAACACATTCAATAGCGGTGAACTGAAGGAGCTGGCACTCTATGTGAAGAACGGCATCCCCGCCGACCGCACACAGTTGAAACCGGCGCTGACAGCCGACGGCATCGTGACCTCCGAAGTGCATAAATTCCTCATCGACACGGTGGTCACCGGGCTGGAGGTGCCCTGGGGGCTTGCTTTTCTTCCTGACGGCCGTCTGCTGTTATCGGAACGAAAGGGGACACTCCACACCTTCTCCAACGGAGTACTTTCAGCTCCCATTAAGGGGCTGCCCCCCATCATGGCAGGGGGACAGGGGGGACTGCTCGACTTAGCCCTGCATCCCGATTATAATGAAAACGGATGGATCTATATCTCCTACTCAGCACTGGACACAACCAGCAGTGAGCGGATCGGTTCCACCGGCGTCATGCGTGCGCGACTTCAAGGCGATCGCCTCACAGACCAACAGCTGCTCTTCACCGGCACACCGGCCACCAACAGGAGTCACCACTGGGGATGTAAGCTGGCTTTTGATGGCAAGGGTCATCTCTTCTTTGGCGTGGGTGAACGCGGTCAACACTTCGATTTCCCACAGGCGCTGGATAATACAAACGGGAAGATTCACCGTATCAACGATGACGGTTCCATCCCTGCCGATAACCCTTTTATAAACAGACCAGGTGCCATTCCATCCATCTACAGCTGGGGTCATCGTAACCCGCAGGGTAATATGGTGCACCCTCTCACAGGTGAGCTGTGGGAGACGGAACACGGACCCATGGGCGGGGATGAGATCAACCTGATACGCCCGGGATTGAATTATGGCTGGCCGGAAGTTTCTTACGGCATCAACTATGACGGCACCATCCTCACAGAGGACAGCGCCAGGACAGGTATGGAACAGCCGAAATACCAGTGGACCCCCTCAATCGCCCCCTGCGGTATGACCTTCGTGACCGGCAGCCGTTTTAAAAACTGGCAAAACAATATACTGGTCGGCTCACTCCGCTTCGATTATGTGGAACGGGTGGTGGTGGAAGGTGACCGGGTGGTACACACGGAAAAGCTGGCCGAAGGTATCGGCAGGGTAAGGAATGTGGTGATGGGTCCCGATGGGTTAGTCTATATAGGACTGGAAGAACCCGGCATGATTGTACGTTTGGTACCTGTGGAATAGACATGAAGAGACGAAAAACCTTGCTGCCGGTTATTTCACTTTTTTTTGCGATGAACGCCACGTCGCAGCAGAGCTCATACCAGAATGCAGATTCAACGATCCGGCTCAGCGAGGTGATCGTCAATGCCTACCAGATCAACACCCGGCAGCATCATGTTCCCGGCAGCATCTCCCTCGTCTCCGGTGAAGAGATAGAGACGGGCGACGGCAATAACTTCGCCAACACCCTTCACTCCATGCCGGGCATCTTTATGCACAGCGGCACCTATGCCACCAGCCGCATCGTCATCAGGGGCGTGGGCAGCCGCACACCCTACAACACCAACCGCATCAAATCCTACCTGAACGATATACCCATCACCTCCTCCGACGGTATCTCCACACCCGAGGATATCGATCTGGCGGGTATAGCACGGATGGAGGTGATCAAGGGTCCCGCCTCCGCCCTCTATGGTTCCGGACTGGGGGGGAACATCAATCTCTACACCCCGCAAGCCGGCAGGAAAAGTGCCGGCGCTTTGCTGCAATATGGCAGCTTCAATACGTTAAAAGCCGGAGCAAGATGTAATCTGCAAACAAATAATGCAAATATCAGCGGAAATATAAGTCACCTCCGCTCCGATGGTCACAGGGAGAACAACCGCTTCCGCCGCACCTCGCTCCTCTCGTCGGGCAGATGGAGGCAACCCTCCTGGTCGCTCGAATACACGCTGCTGCTGATCGATATGAATGCGCAGATCCCCAGCTCTATTGGCAAGACACTGTACGAAACAAGCCCTGAATCGGCTGCCGCTAACTGGAAAGCCGTGGACGGGTACAAGGAATACAAGCGTGCGATCGCCGGCATCACGCTGATGAACCGTCTGTCGGAGCGCTGGAGCAACCGCCTCACACTTTTCGGCAGGTGGGCCGACAGCTACGAACGGCGTCCCTTCAATAACCTGGACGACGGCACCTCGGGGGGAGGCATACGCAACAGACTAAACTATCACTCTGAGTGGTTCGACCTGCTGCTGGGAGCAGAGTGGATCACCGACAGTTACAGATGGATGCTGGATCTGGAGAATGAGATGATCAACAAAAACAGGGAGAGGCGGTACCACGGTAACCTGTTCGGGCTGGTCTACTGGCGGCCGGCAGAAGCGGTGAATATCTCTCTGGGAGGAGCGGTGAACAGTATCAACTACCGCCTTACGGACCAGTTTCCCGGCAACGGAGACCAGAGCGGAAAGCGCAATTTCCCCCTTATCTTCTCCCCCCGTCTGGGAGTGAATTATGCTCCTTCATCAGTACTGGCGCTCTACGCTTCCGTGGGACACGGCTTCTCGATGCCGTCACCTGAGGAGACGCTTCTGCCCGAGGGAGATATCAACAGAGAGATCAAACCGGAGCAAGGGTTCCAGTATGAAGCAGGCATACGGCTGAACCTCTTCAACAGTGCCACGCAGCTGGAGGCGTCCCTCTACCTGATCAACCTGAATAACCTGCTGGTCACCAAACGGCTGACGGAAGATATCTTCACCGGCATCAATGCAGGTAAGACAAGGCACGCAGGAGTTGAGCTGATGCTGCGACAACGGCTGTTTGATTATCCCACTTTTCCGGGCAGCCTCCGGCTGAAGGCCAATTATACCTTCTCTCGCAACCGGTTTATTCAATTCAACGACAACGATCGCATCTATGATGGCAATATGCTCCCCGGTATCCCCTCTCATATTACCCAGGCCAATTTGCAGTGGAACCCCATCGCACAGCTGAGTGTGAATGCACAGCTTCAGCAGATAGGAGCACAATATATCGATGATGCCAACACGATAACAAATGAGGGTTACTTTTTAGGCAACATGAAAGTGTCCTGGCGTTTATTTGCCGGCAGGTCGGGGAACGTAGACCTTTTTGCGGGGGTAAACAACCTCGCCAACACCCACTACTCACCCATGCTCACGGTCAACGCCGTCGCTTTCGGCAATGCAGAGCCAAGGTATTACTACCCTGGTATGCCAAGACACTACTATGCGGGATTATCGTGGCACTTTTAACCGGCATTTGTTTTGGTCTCTAAGTTCAAAAAACTATCTTTGCGATTATGGTTGAACACAAAATAATAATCCGGACAGCTTTTTACCTGTTCCTGGTCATATATACTGCTTCATGCGCACTCAAACAGGAGAACCAATCTGCTGATAACGGTAACCCGGAAGAAACGAATCATCTGTATGCATATGGCATATGTGTCGATTCTCTTGCTGTGGCACAGTATAAAATAGAAAAAGGAGATCATCTCTCCTCTATCCTGACGGATCTAGGATTCACGGGAACAGAAGCCGAACAGATAAGCCGGACTGTTTCCCCTTATTATCCTCCTTCAAAACTACAGATTGGAAACGCATATGCAACTATATCTGCACAAGATTCAACTGCAGCTATACAGTACCTCGTTTTTGAAAGATCAAAAACCGATTTTGCGGTGGTGGATCTCAGTTCAGACACCCTGAATGTGTATGAATCCTCAAAACCGGTTACCCTGCAGCGCAAATACAGCGAAGGAACAATCACCTCTTCAATGTGGAATGCAATCATCGAATCGGGAGCCCCAAAGTTGCTTGCCCTGAAACTGTCGGATCTCTACGCCTGGCAAGTTGATTTTTTTGATATCAAACAGGGTGATTCGTTTCGTTTGATCTATGACGAAGCATGGATAGATGACACCACCTTTGTGGAAATCGCTTCTATCGAGGGTGCTGTTTTCACTCATCAAGACAAGGATTACCTGGCTGTTCCGTTTGAACAGGATACCATAAGGGAATATTTTGATGAAGAGGGTAACAGTCTGCGAAAAGCGTTTCTGAAAGCTCCGCTCGACTTTTTCCGCATCAGCTCGAAGTTCTCAAATGCCCGTTTCCATCCAGTGCTGAAACGTTACCGTCCGCATCACGGCGTGGATTATGCCGCTCCTTCGGGCACCCCCGTAAAAACTGTCGGCGATGGGGTGGTGATTGAGAAAGGGTATCAAAGGAACGGAGCAGGAAACTACCTGAAGATAAGGCATAACAATGCTTACACCACCACCTATATGCATCTGAGCCGGTTTGCCAAACGAATTCAAAAAGGGAGTTCCGTAAAGCAGGGAGAGGTGATCGGTTATGTAGGCTCTACGGGGCTCTCCACCGGACCTCATCTCGATTACAGGGTACATAAAAACAACCGGCCGGTCAACCCGCTTAAAATGGAGCTACCTCCCTCCTATCCGGTAAAACCTGAGTTGAGAGATAGTTTTATGGTCGTACGTGACAACATACTACTGCAACTGGATAGCCTGCAACAAGCCTGGCAGCCTCATTCACTGACATCCGACTCTTTAAGTCAGAGAGTCTATGCGCAATCACTTTAGTTATTAAAAAAGTAGACTATTCGATGAGAGATCATCTGTATACTGTGTGAAGGGTCACCTTCTGCTTAATGAACAGAAAAACCGGGAGATAAAGAATAAATTGCTACCTTTGCCCCCTGAATAATTTCTTTTTCACAGAATAATGGAGAGTATACAAAAAAACAGTGTATTAACATCACTCGCGGTATTGTTAAATCATCACAGGCTGGAGATCATTGAGGCAAACAGAGCCGATATAGATGCCTTTCCCGACATGGACGACGCCATGAGAGATCGCCTGAAGGTGGATGATATAAAGATCGAAGGGATGATCCGATCCCTGGAGGAGGTGGCAGCTCAATCCGATCCCGAAGGGAAGACAATCTATGAGTTCACCCGGGAGGACCGATTGCACATTGTCAACCGCACCGTGCCCTTCGGCACCCTGCTCATCATCTACGAATCACGACCCGATGTCACCATCGAGGCAGCAGCTACCGCTTTCAAGGCGGGTAACCGCATACTGCTGAAAGGGGGCAAAGAGGCGTTCCAGACCAACACCTTTCTCACCCTTTTGTGGCAGCAGGCGCTGACAGATAACGAGGCCGACAAAAGCCGGGTGGAGTATCTGAGCCTCACGCACGAAGAGACGCAGAAGCTGATCAGAGAGAACAGCAGGAAAGTGGATCTTATTATTCCGCGTGGCGGCGAACGATTGATCCGGTTTGTGCAGGAGAACGCCTCCGTGCCTGTGATTATCAGCGGACGGGGAAACAATTTCCTCTACGTGGAGAGCAATGTCGATTTTGATATGGCTACAGGGTTGATTCTGAACGGCAAGAAACGTATCAGCGTATGTAACGCGATCGATAAAGTGATTATAGATAAAAAGCTTCCCGGCTTGCAGGAGAAGATTAGCAGCCTGGTAACAATTCTATTGGATAAGGGGATTGAGGTATGGGGCAATAGCGGAATAGCCGGTTTATCTGAGAAGGTAAAAGAAGAGAATAATGCGGCTACACTTTGTGAAGAGTACCTCGCACCAAAGCTTTATCTCACGCTGGCAGATGACA
This sequence comes from Proteiniphilum sp., assembly GCA_016649795.1. Taxonomy (GTDB): domain Bacteria; phylum Bacteroidota; class Bacteroidia; order Bacteroidales; family Dysgonomonadaceae; genus Proteiniphilum. Next base: position 9,805 of record JAENWZ010000006.1, read on the forward strand.
TAACTGAAGCAATCCAAATAATCAACCACTACTCAGGAGGACACTCGGCGGTGATCGTCACCAACAACCGGAGCAAGGCCGAACAGTTCATGCAGCAGGTCGACTGCGCGGCAGTCTATCACAACGCCTCCTCCCGCTTTACCGACGGTGGCCAGTTCGGTGTCGGAGCGGAAATAGCCATCAGCACACAAAAGCTCCATTTCCGCGGCCCCCTGGGAGCGCAGGAGCTGGTGACCAACAAATGGTTTGTTTACGGTGAGGGACAAATCCGCGAATAGCGGGAACAGAGTGCCACAATTCACACACATCCATTTATACACAACAATCGGGTAATCGCACAAATGAAAAAAAAACTAATCATCAAAATAGGTACCTCCACATTGACGGCAGGCACCAACCGCATCTCTTTTGCCGTGATTGAGAGCCTGGCAAGGCAGATCGTGGAGCTGAAGCAGGCTTACGACGTGGTGATCGTCTCCTCGGGGGCCATCGCCACCGCACGTCAGTTCGTGGAGATCAACGGGTTCCACAGGAATGTAGACTCCAAGCAGGCCATGGCGGCCATAGGACAGACCAAGCTGATGGAGCTCTACGACACCATCTTCAGCACCTTCGGCTTGAATATCGCCCAGATCCTGCTGACTTACCGCGATTTTGAGAACAACATTGCGAACGAGAACACCCGGAACACCATCAAACGACTCTGGCAGGCCGATTATATCCCCATAGTGAATGAGAATGATACAGTCTCCATCGAAGAGATCCTGCTGGGTGACAACGACAAGCTGTCGGCGCTGGTGGCGGTGATCACGGAGGCTGACCTGCTGATCCTGGTATCCGATATCGACGGCATCTTCAACCGGAACCCTCATCTTCATCCCGATGCGCAGCTGATCACCGATGTCTCTGATCTGGAGGTCATCAAAGATTGTGTAGAAGAGAAAGAGTCCTCGCTGGGCACCGGCGGCATGTCATCGAAACTATACGCGGCAGAGATATGTATGAGAAACGGTGTGGAGATGTGGATCGTGAACGGACAGCGGGCAAACTATATCATCAAGGCACTGAACAGGGCGATTCCCTTCACGAGATTCAAGCAGAGATCTGACAACTGACCCGGGAACAGTGCCTGTTACCCGCTAAAAAACATCAACCTAAAAAACAGTATAAATGAAGCATGGATTTATCGGCTATGGCAATCTGGCCAAAGCGCTCTTTCAGGGTCTGAGAGAGGAGAAAGAAATGGAGTTCGCTTACTTTGCCAGAAGCAGAAAAGAGGTGCCCCTACCTTTTTATGAAAGTATGGGCGAACTGGTATCGTTTGCCGATGTGCTCTGGCTGGCGGTGAAACCACAAGACCTGGCCGGCATCCTCGATCAGTTAAAAGCGTTCAGCCTGACCGGCAAAACAATCGTCTCACCGGTGGCGGGGAAAAGCATCGCCTATATTGAACGTTTTCTGGGAAAAGAGCAGCTGATCGTGCGCATCATGCCCAACCTGGCGATGGCATACCGCAAATCGGTTACAGCCTTCACCACCAACGAGCCCGGTAACAGGCAGGCGATGGAGATACTCGACATATTGGGCAGGCTGGGTAAAGCGGTGGAGCTTGAAGAGAACGGGTTCGATCTCTTCACGTCGGTATTCGGAAGCGGACCCGCCTTTATCCTCTCGTTTATTCAGATCTTCAAGGAGAAGATGCAGGAGTTCAACCTCCCCGGCCCCCTGCTCGATGAGCTGCTGCTTGAGCTCACACAGGGCACAACCCTTTATTTCGCTGAGAACCAGAAGAACAACAGCATCGAAGAGTTAATTAAAAACATCACCAGCAGGGGCGGTACCACACAGGCGGGACTGGAGTATTACCGTGCACACAAGATCGGTAAACATTTCGAAGGAGTACTCGATGCGGCGAGGAACAGGTCCGTAGAGATGAGTAAAAACGGTGCATGACAAAGGCGATCATAAAAAAAACGAATTGCCGGATACTTTATGCCTTCTCTGCTTTCGTCTTGTAGGCTATCGCGTAGAAGCGGATCTGTTTGATCACTGAGAGCAGTCCGTTGGAACGGGTCGGCGAGAGATGTTCGGCGAGACCTATCTCTTTCATAAACCGCAGATCATTCCCTATGATCTCATCGGGTGTACGTCCGTTGAACACACGCAGTACCAGAGCCAATAATCCTTTTACGATAATAGCATCGCTCTCGGCCTGAAACCAGAGTCTCCCATCACGGTAATCGGTCTGCAGCCATACCCTGCTCTGACATCCCTCTATGATGTTCTCGGGTGTTTTGTACTTCTCATCGAGCGGCTGCAGGGCGTTACCCTGTTCGATGATCAGTGCGTATTTATCCATCCAGTCATCATAGAGGCTGAACTCATCAATAATCTCTTGTTGTACTTCGTTTATTGTCTCCATATTTTTATCTCTCCAGGTAAATAACCTCCATCACGGTCTGTCCGGATGCTTTCAGCGAGTTGCGGTCTATATTGCGCATATCGTCATTTAACGTGTGCCAGTGGGGACCGAATCCGGTGCGTGTATCCCTCTTCAGGTTGATGATGTTGATGCTTGGCGCTCTCTGCTGCTTGTTCACCGGCAGATGATCGTCGGTGATGTAACCGCCTCTCTGAGAAGGGAAATAGTTACCGTAACCCAGCTTGGTAGCGGTGCTCCACACTTTCTCCACAACGCTGGAGGCATACTGCACCGAGTACTCCTCCTTCAGAAAGGTGGCATTGGGGGAGCCTACCATATCTAACAACATACCATAAGCAGCTTTGTAATCCTCCCTGTGGGGATGCTCAGCCCAGTACTGCGATCCGAGGCACCACCAGTCACCTTCCACAAACTGCGTGTCGAAGGAGGGTTGTCCCCAGTCCTCCAGATCGAAGAAGATGATGTCTACACCCACTTCAACCGGTTGCTGCTGCAACTGACGGGCTATCTCCAGCAGCACACCCACCCCACTGGCACCGTCATCGGCACCGGCAATGGGCTGCCTCTGTCTCTCTTCATCGCTCTCCTCATCGGCAAAAGGGCGTGAATCCCAATGGGCGAAGAGCAATACTCTTCTCTCCTTTTCAGGATGATAACTCCCAATGATATTGCGTATAGGCAGATTGCTCCCGTCGTAATGGGTGATGTCGGCACGCTGCTGCACCACCTGAGCACCATACTCCGACAGTTTTGCCACCAGGTAATCGCCACAGTCACTGTGAGGCTGTGTTCCCGGCACTCTCGGCCCGAATGCCACCTGTTGCTCCACAAACCGATAGGCACTGTCGGCATTGAACGCGGGAGAGTGTTGTACGTAGGATTGGTTCACTGCAATATTTCTGGTCGATTGACAGGAGTTACACGACAGCATAAACATCATGCCGGTAATCAGTGCAATATAAAAGAAAAAAACAGTTGCTCGTTTCATACTCATACAATCTTATCCAATCCCTTCCGATCTATTTCAGTCTCTTTCAGCCTCCCGCCTAACGATTCTTCTGATAGGAGTAATCTGAAATACCCATATTGATATAGGTCTCTTTCAGGGCCTCTTCATCATCTGATATCACCAGCAGCTTATCGCCCGGGAAAAGTTCAGTCAGCCCGGTGGGTACGAAATAGTGCTCTCCCCTTTTCACCATCACCGCCAGCGTCTTGTCGGGAAGTGGCATCTGCATCAGGTTCTTGCCGAACCGCAATGTCTCCTCCGAGATGTTTATCTCCGTCATGGCCGATTTGATCTCTTCAGCAAACTCCACATCGAAATCCTTAAATGCTTTGTATTTCTCCGGTTTCTCAGCCAGCTTCAGCCATTTCGCAACCAGTGGCAGTGAAGTACCCTGTAACAGCAGTGAAATTATGGTGATCACGAAAACAATATTAAAAATCCATCTTGCATTGGGTATGTCCGCCGCCAGCGGCATGATGGCAAAGATTATAGGTACGGCACCTCTCAGTCCCACCCACGAAACATAGAGCTTATCTTTGACGTGGATATTCCTGAAGGGTGTGAGTGACATGAAAACAGAGATGGGACGTGCGACAAATATCATGAAGACGGCGATCAGCGTTGCCGGAATAATTACTTCGAACAGTTCAGCCGGGTTGACAAGTAATCCCAACGTTAAGAACAGCAGTATTTGACTCATCCAGGCAAAACCATCCATAAACTTCATGGAGGTGCGCTTATGTACGAATTTAGAGTTTCCGATCACCAGACCTGCGATATAGATAGCCAGATAACCATTTCCTTTGAGATAATAGGTGGCAGCAAAAATAAATATCCCCAGAATCAGCAACAGGATCGGATAGAGCGAGGCATTGTCCATGCGGATGCGGTTGATGATCGATACAGCCGTTTTTCCCATAAAATAACCGAGCAGGGCACCTATGGAGAGCTGCACAGTGATATTCAGCAGCACAGTGAAGATATTGGGTTCATTGCCCGACTGGATGATGCCCATGAACATAATGGTGAGCATGTATGCCATCGGGTCGTTGCTACCACTCTCCATCTCAAGCAATGGCCTCAGGTTGTTTTTAAGAACGACACCTTTTGAACGTAAGATACCGAATACGGATGCCGAATCGGTGGAAGAAACGGTGGATGCCAGAAGCATAGCGGCAAGTAATCCCAGGCCGAGCGACGGCAGCATATGTCCGGACAACCACCATGTGAAAAGGCCGGTGAACAGTGCCGTGAGAAAAACACCCAATGTGGCGAGGAGCACTCCCGGTGCAATGACCGGTTTGATCTCCGAGAATTTCGTATCCAGACCACCCGAGAAGAGAATGATACATAAACTAAGTGTGCCGATGGTATGGGCTGTCTGTATGTTTTCGAAGACCAGTCCGAAACCATCCGACCCGAAGACCATTCCCACGATGAGGAAAAGCAACAGCACAGGCACACCGAAACGGTGACCCGCCTTACCTACCAGCATGCTTATAAAGAATAAAACTGATCCTGCAAGCAATAATAGCTCTGTACTAATCGTCATCCTGTAAGTTGGTGATTATTTTTGTTTGAATATAATTAAATCATCCTCCACGGTCAATGTAGTCGGCGCACCCATGACAAGGGGGTAGTTCTGTTTCACATGCCCCACGGGGAAATCGAAGCAGAGCGGGAAAGTATACTCTTTCACCGCGTTGCGGATAGATTGCTGCAAGGTGTCGTACATCTGCTCATCCTCCTCATAATCGGTGAACTGCCCCACAATAAGAGCACTGATTCTCTCAAACACTCCGGCCAGTTTTAGCTGATGTATCATCCTGTCTGTCTTGTAAGGAACTTCACCAATATCTTCAATAAAGAGGATACCGCTGCGGAGGATTTTGGCATACTTCGTTCCCAGGATACTGCAGAAAACAGAGAGGTTGCCTCCAAACAGTCTCCCTGCAGCATCACCGCTCCTGTTCAGCACATTTTTTTCTGTAACTGAAATATGATACTCCACCGGATGACCGGTTAATATGCTTTTGGTGTATTGGACAGACGCATCTTCAGCTCCCTCATCGGAGAAATGTTTCGCCATGGGACCATGAATGGAGGCGATACCGTTGAGCTGCAAAGCAGCGTGAAGAGCGGTAATATCACTATAACCGATCACCCACTTGGGATTGGCTCTGATCCCCGCGAAATCAAGATCGCTGAGCAGGTGAACCACGCCGTAACCACCCCGTGAGCAGAGGATCACCTTCACCTCCGGATCGTCAAAAGCCTTTTGCAGATCGGAGAGACGCTCATGAACAGAACCGCTGTAACGTCCGTTCTCATTTATCGCATAATCACCAACCACCGTCCGCAGTCCCCACCCTTCCAGCAGTGCTGCCGCCGCATGCACCACAGAAGCGTCAATCTTGCCCGCGGGGGAAAGAATGACCGCTTTATCACTGGTTTTCAGGCAAGGTGGTCGCTTCATTGCATAAGGATCACATTACTATTACGCATCGATATTGGCATAGGTTGCATTCTCCTCTATGAACTCACGTCGTGGCGGCACCTCTTCGCCCATGAGCATGGTGAAAATGATATCAGCATCAGCGGTATTTTCAATCGTCACCTGCTTCAGCAGACGATTCTCAGGATTCATCGTAGTAAACCAAAGCTGCTCGGCATTCATCTCACCAAGACCTTTGTAGCGTTGTGAGTGTACCGCATTCTCGTTTCCGTCGGCATATTTTTCAATAAAATCCAGCCTCTGCCGCTCATTGTAACAATACTCCTCTGCTTTACCCTTCTTACACAGGTAGAGCGGTGGTGTTGCAATATAAACATAACCGTTTTCGATGAGTGGACGCATGTATCGGAAAAAGAATGTAAGAATAAGCGTATCGATATGACTACCATCCACATCGGCGTCGGTCATCAGTATAATCTTGTGGTATCTCAGTTTTTTAATGTTCAGCTCCTTGGAATCATCTTCTGTTCCAATGCTAACGCCCAATGCAGTATAAATGTTCTTTATCTCATCACTTTCCAGCACCTTGTGCGGCATCGCTTTCTCCACGTTGAGTATCTTTCCGCGAAGGGGAAGGATCGCCTGGAACATGCGGTTACGACCCTGCTTGGCGGTACCACCGGCAGAATCGCCCTCCACGAGGAACAATTCACTCAATATCGGGTCTTTGCTGGAGCAGTCGGCCAGCTTCCCGGGCAACCCGGCACCTGACAGGGGCGATTTACGCTGTACCATCTCGCGCGCTTTACGGGCCGCCTGACGGGCAGTTGCTGCCAGAATCACTTTCTCTACAATCACCCTGGCATCTTTCGGATGCTCCTCAAGGTAGTACTTCAATGCCTCCCCTGTAGCCTGATCCACAGCACCGATCACCTCACTGTTACCCAGTTTGGTCTTGGTCTGTCCCTCAAACTGAGGCTCCTGTACCTTAACCGATAGTACAGCTGTGAGCCCTTCGCGGAAATCATCACCGCTGATCTCCACCTTCACCTTCTCAAGCAATTTGGAATCTTCGGCATATTTCTTCAGCGTCCGTGACAACCCTCTCCGGAAACCGGTGAGATGCGTCCCCCCTTCAATGGTGTTGATATTGTTCACATAGGAGAAGATATTCTCGTTGTAGGTATCATTGTAGGTCATCGCGATCTCAATGGGGATACCATTCTTCTCCGTAACGATGTGAATAGGCACCTGGATAAGGGTGTCCTTGTTCTTGTCGATATAACGTACGAACTCCTCCAGTCCTGTTTCGGAGAAAAAGCGTTCTGTCTTAAACGATCCGTCCTCCCTCGCTGTACGCATATCTGTGAGCGTCAGCGTGAGACCGGCATTCAGGAAAGCCAGCTCCCGCAACCGGGTGGCCAGGGTATCGTACCGGTACTCCAGGACGGTGAAGACTGTATCATCCGGCTTGAAGGTGATCACCGTTCCGTTCTCTTTTGTTTCGCCTGTGATTTTCACATCTGCATAGGGCTTACCCTGACAATACTCCTGCATGTAAATCTTCCCGTTCTTGTGTACCTCGGCTTTCAAATAGATAGAGAGTGCATTCACACAGGAAACACCCACACCGTGAAGCCCCCCGGAAACCTTATATGACCCCTTGTCGAACTTACCTCCGGCGTGGAGCACGGTGAGCACCACCTCCAGCGCAGATTTTTTCTCTTTCTCGTGAAAATCTACCGGGATACCCCGCCCGTTATCTTTCACCGTGATGGAATTATCCTCGTTGATGATGACATCGATCTCTGAACAGTAGCCGGCAAGCGCCTCATCGATGGAGTTATCCACCACCTCATACGCCAGATGATGAAGCCCCTTCTCGCTGATATCACCTATATACATCGCCGGGCGTTTGCGAACAGCTTCAAGCCCCTCGAGCACCTGGATATTTTGTGCGGAATAACTCCCGCTGGCTAATTTTTTTTCTTCTTCTGACATTTCTTTCAATCTTTATTAAATCTCTCTGTGAATTAGCGCCTTACAACGGCTTAGTAGGATCTTTTAAAATCGAACAAATATACGAAAAAATCGCCTCTGATGCAACCCTTTTTGTTTTTTTTAGGAACGCTCTTCAAGATGATTCACACAAAAAGAGCCGGACATACCTGTCCGGCTCTCTGTATGAGTTTAGTTGCATAGAAATCAGCTCAAGCTGTTCACATGTGTAGCTAATTTCGATTTCAGGTTGTTGGCTTTATTCTGGTGAATAACATTCTTCTTTGCCAGCTTGTCCAACATAGAGCAAACCTCGGGATACAACTTCTGAGCCTCCTCTTTAGTTGTTGTTGCACGTAATTTACGAACCTGTCCTCTCGTGGTACGAGATGCATACCTGTTAGCTATACGACGCACTTTGGTTTGTCTGATTCTTTTTTCTGATGATTTGTGATTTGCCATTTTATTGACGCCTATGTTTAATTCTTATATATAATATGTAGCCCATAGGGGAGTCGAACCCCTCTTTCAAGAATGAAAATCTTACGTCCTAACCGATAGACGAATGGGCCCTGTTCGGGCGTTAACCCCATTTAAATATTTCAATATCTAAATTGCGGGTGCAAATATAGAACCTTTTTCCGAAAGCACAAAACTTTTTTTACACAAATCGCCAATTTTCTTTTAGACCCCTTTTATATATGGTCAAAAGCAGAAAATACGTTTTTTTACCCTGTTACTATTGGTGTATTCAAATATTTTTCCTAAATTTGCACCCCTAAATAAATGTTGAAACAACAGACAAATAATATAATCGTATGAAACGAGCATGATAATCATTATCACACAAGTAGATGATTAAAGCGAGTTACATACACCAAAATGAAACAAAATAAATTAATCGTATGAAAAGAACATTCCAACCCTCTAACAGAAAGAGAAAAAACAAACACGGATTCCGTACCAGAATGGCTTCTAAAAACGGAAGGAAAGTGCTTGCATCTCGTCGCGCCAAAGGCAGAACAAGACTCACTGTATCCGACGAATATTAATCATAAAGATATTTCCGGAAGAAACAGGAATAGGGCTTTTCCCTATTCCTGTTTTTTATTGTACATTATTGTCCCTATTTAACTCTATCATCTCTCTTTTTCCATTTCTCTCTCTCTGTATATATCATTTTTTTTGTATTTTTGTATCCGGTAAGTTTATGCACTTATACTATCGATTGTTATGAGCAAAAAACAGACAAAGAAATTCATTTTTGGTAACAGCATCCTGAAAAATCTGCTGATTATCATGGTTAGCAGTCTGCTTCTTATTCTGCTGGCACTGTTATTCCTGAGCATCTACACGAGGCGCGGACATAATTTGGTGGTACCCCCACTCGAAGGGCTTCAGGTAGAGGAGGCAAACACTATCCTGAATGCCAAAGGACTGCATGCCGCGGTGGTTGATTCCATCTACAACCGCGATGCCGTTCCCGGTGCCATCATGGATCAAACACCCAAGGGTGGCAATAAAGTTAAGGAGGGGCGCTCCATATATATAACGATCTATTCTAAAAGCCCTCAGCAGATCGCCGTTCCCGGGCTGGTAGACTATTCCACCCGTCAGGCAACAGCTCTGTTGAACTCAATGGGGTTCACCCAAATGACAATAGAGGAGGTACCCTCGGAATATTCCGGTTTGGTGATGGCAGTGAAATATAGGGGAAAAACACTCGTGCCCGAAGAGAAGATACCCGCCGGCTCGCCCCTGACATTGGTTGTAACCAGTGGTGTGCTTGCCGATTCGCTAAGAGTTGACAATGAATACATTGTGCCACCGGGTCAGGTAGACAACGGCAGCAATATTCAACCGGCGAGAGAGGGAGAGCTTGACAATTCATTTTTCTAACATATAACTCAGTGACTGATAACACTTTAGACGAGATAGACTTTTTACAGTACGAGGATGAAGACCTGACGGAGGAATCCCCTGACAAGGATCAGATGTATGAACACTATCGATTTGTAGCCGATAAAGGACAGAATCAGCTGCGAATCGATAAATTTTTATCCGTTCGGATAGAGGGAATCTCGAGGAACAGGATCCAGCAGGCTGCAGATGCAAACTGCATCCTGGTGAACGAGCAGCCGGTGAAATCGAACTACAGGGTGAAACCGCTCGATGTAATCTCTATTGTGATGGACAGGCCCCGCCGTGAGCTGGAGGTCATCCCCGAGAATATCCCGCTGAACATCGTTTACGAAGATGATGAGCTGATGGTCATCAACAAACCTGCCGGGATGGTGGTACATCCCGGGCATGGCAATTACAGCGGTACACTGGTCAATGCGGTGGCGTATCATCTGCAACACGACAACATCATTGATCTCGATGATCCCAGACTGGGGCTGGTACACCGGATAGATAAAGACACCTCCGGGTTGCTACTCGTGGCCAAGACTCCCGAAGCCAAGACGCTCCTCTCAGCTCAGTTCTACAGGAAAGAGACGAAACGATTCTACGTAGCCCTCGTTTGGGGGAACGTGGCAGAAGAGAGCGGGACCATAGAGGGCAATATCGGCCGCGACCCCAAAGACAGGCTGATGATGCGTGTATTTCCCGATGGTGATCACGGTAAAACAGCCGTCACCCACTACACCGTACTGGAACGGTTCAGTTATGTCACCCTGGTACAGTGTCGGCTGGAGACAGGACGGACACACCAGATCCGTGTGCATATGAAACAACTGGGACACCCTCTTTTCAATGATGCACGTTACGGCGGCCATGAGGTACTCCGGGGTACTCATTTTGCAAAATACAAACAGTTTGTCTATAATTGTTTCACTCTCTGTCCGCGCCAGTGCCTGCATGCCCGCACACTGGGGTTCATCCATCCTAAAACAAAGGAGGAGATATATATGGAGAGCGAGATACCGGAAGATATGCAGGCGGTGATAAACAGATGGCGGGCTTACACCGCATCGAGAGAAATATAGATGATCAGATAAACAGATCAGAGTGAAATGAAAAAAAACATTGCTATTATTTGGGGAGGATACTCTTCGGAAAAAGTTGTTTCGGAGATGAGTGCTGCCGGTATCTGCTCCTTCATCGACAAGGAGAGATACAACATCTACAGGGTGATGATCGATCGGGAGGTATGGGAAGTGGATTATGACGGTACCGGTATCCCTCTCAATAAAAATGATTTCAGTTTCATAGCAGATAAACAACACATAGTGTTCGATTTTGCCTATATCACCATCCACGGTACCCCCGGTGAAGACGGCACCCTCCAGGGCTATCTCGATATGCTCGGCATCCCCTACTCCAACTGTGGTGTGCTGGCATCAGCACTTACATTCAACAAATTTACCTGTAACAATTTCCTGAAGAGTTTCGGGATTGAGGTGGCCAACTCTGTTATCCTGAGAAAAAACGAACATTACCGCACCGGGGAGATCATTTCCCGGCTGGGGTTGCCACTCTTCGTAAAGCCCAACGCGGGAGGATCGAGCTTTGCCACAACGAAAGTGAAAGAGCCCTCACAACTGGAGAGTGCCATAGAGGAGGCTTTCCTTGAAGCCCCGGAGGTGATTATCGAGTGTTTCATCTCAGGCACGGAAGTAACCGGAGGCTGTTTCGAGACCTACAAAGGATTTACGGTACTGCCACTTACAGAGGTGGTCACCTCTAATGAGTTTTTCGACTACAATGCCAAGTATCTCGGAGAGGTGGAGGAGATCACGCCGGCACGTATTTCCGATGAGATCACCCTCTCCATACAACAGGAAACAGAACGTATCTACCGGCTCATTGGAGCCAGGGGCATCGTTCGTGCCGACTATATCCTGTCAGACAACAGACCGGTACTGCTGGAAGTGAATACCACACCCGGGATGACCACTACAAGCTTTATCCCGCAGCAGGTGGCCGCAGCAGGGATGAATATGAGAGATGTTCTTACCGATATTATTGAATATGAATATCACAAACATAAGGAAAATTGTAAAGGAAGATAGGCTTGAGAACCATTACCCTTCCGGCCTTTTTCATCCTAAATTAGAATTGAAATGATATAATCTTTCTTAGTTGTTATTTTCTTTCTGTATTACAAATCATTTAAAAAAAATAGACTATATTTGCAGGCAAATGAATGACAAAAATTCAATATATCTACATGATTACTATGTAATTACATCAACATATTTACGCTCGTTTCATAAATTCGTTACACTCTTATATTCTTTTCAGTATAAAAGATGAATGATGACTATTAAACTTTAAAAAAATGGAAAATAATATTCAAAATAGCTTTGATGACATTCGCCCTCTCCGAGATGATGAAGTTGAAGCTACTATTGAAAAAATAACTTCGGACATATACTTCCGTCTAACGGTTGTTCCATACATTGAAACCGCAACCTGGAAGAATCTCATCCAAACCATGAAGAGATGTAAAACAGTGTATGATTTCCAGAGAACCATCACTAGTCCGATATTATTGAAACTCTTCGATGTAACACAAACTAAGATAAACAGTTCTAACTGGAATTTCACAAAAGGAGAAAGAAGTCAGCTCTACATTTCAAACCATCGGGATATTGTGTTGGATGCGGCTATTCTCAATATACTTATGCTACTCAATAAAAGAGAAACTGTCGAGATAGCCATCGGTGATAATCTACTCTTCATTCCCTGGGTTGCTGATATTGTACGACTAAACAAAAGTTTTATTGTCAAACGTAATCTTCCCATAAAACAATTGCTGGAAAAAATAAATCATCTCTCTGCATACATCAGCCAGACAATTATACAACGTAATCAATCAATTTGGATTGCACAAAGAGAAGGAAGAGCAAAAGATGCAAATGACCGAACCCAGATAAGTGTACTTAAAATGCTTTCACTCTATAATAAAAACAATCCACTTGAAGCTTTGACAAACCTTAATATCGTTCCTATTTCACTCTCTTACGAATATGATCCGTGCGATTATCTGAAAGCTAAAGAATCTCAAATGAAACGAGATAATCCGGAACATAAGAAGACTTTTTTTGATGATGTGGAAAATATGAAGACAGGGATAATGGGATACAAAGGTCGAATTCATCTCCAGTTTGGACGTCCTATCAACGATAAATTGGAAAAGCTTGACAAGGATATGGACAAAACCTCCATCTTCTCCTCCGTTGCATCTATCATTGACCAAGAAATTCACCTCAACTATCTCTTTTTCACCCATAATTACATAGCATATGATTTAATGACTGACAGCCATACTTTTATGCATAAATATAGTATGGTCGACCGGAATAATTTTGAAAAATATATCACCAAGCAGGTGGACAAAATCGAAGTTACAGATAAAGATGAAGAGTTCTTGCGCTCAAAAATAATACTTATGTACGGAAATACTGTAAAAAATTATTTAGAAGCACTGGAGAAATGAAATGAATAGTCCACTCTCAACACTTATGCCAATTATTCTATTGTCACTTTTGACAGGATGTGAAAAGGAACCTAAACGCATGGACGATTATCTGGTCGATTTTGCCACGCTGCTGAAAGAGGGCACAGAGTATCGTTTCCGGCTGGACAACAACCGGATTGTTATACCGAAGGGGGTGGATGACTACAAGGGTAATGAAGGGCAACGGGTGATTCTCAACTATGTCCCGTTGAATGGTGACACCATTCAAATAAGGCGTATCTCTGATATATTTACTGACGTGATTCAAACAGACGGTTTTCCGGAACGGTATACCGACGATCCGGTGAAGATTCAGAGTGCCTGGGTAGGTGGTGATTACCTGAACATGATCATGGAAATAGAATACCACAGCGTGGCGCATAAGGTTTCACTCTTAAGCGATCCCTCATCCGCCTCTCTCGACCTCTGGTTCAGCCACTCCCGCAACAATGATCCACACGGTTACCCGCAGACAATGTATGCCTCCTTCTCACTGCAGAGTCTTCGTCCCGGGAGCAATGGCACAGTTATCCCTTTTCGGCTATTCATAAACACGCATACAGGAGTGCGC
>JAENWZ010000235.1 GCA_016649795.1 Proteiniphilum sp.
AATATCTTCTTCCAGGCAAGCAATCACGCTGTCGACCGTGGCCGGAAAGGGCTGGAACGCACTATTGATGTTCTTGATTCCATCGGCATTAAGCATACGGGCACCTTCAAATCGGATGAGACACACAGTCTCTTTTATCCGCTGATGATCATCAAAAACGGTATTCGCATCGCTTTTCTCAATTATGTGTACGACACCAACGGATTGGCCGTGAAGCCACCCAACATAGTGAATCTTATCGACACCAATCTCATCAAAAGTGATCTCCGTCACACACAATTGTACAAACCCGATATCATTATTGCACAGATGCATTGGGGTGAAGAGTATCATCCCACACCCTCCCTTCAACAGAAAAGAGTGGCTGAACTGCTTCTGCGACACGGCGTCAGGATCGTGATCGGTCACCATCCCCATGTGGTTCAACCACTGGTGGTGGAGAAAGCGTATGGGGAAATCCAACATGTAGTCTACTATTCACTGGGCAATTTCATCTCCAATCAGCAGAGAGCCCATACCGACGGAGGTATGCTGGCAGAGATAGTGATCAGCAAGAGAGAAGACGCTTCGCCTGTTGTCATCGAATCGTGCGATTATTCATTTGTATGGGTACGGAAAGAGTATTATAAGGGAAAAATCAACTATCAGCTTATACCTTCATGGAACGTTAAAAATGCGGCTATGCGTGCCGAGGAAAAACAAAAAATGGATATCTTTGCAGGTAACGCCGAAAGAATCGTTCAGAAAAGTTTTTAAGATTTCTTGCTATGGAACCGTTAGAATTTGTTTTGCGATTACTGGCTGCTACAGCGGCCGGAGGAGCAGTAGGACTGGAGCGACAGATAAACAACAAGAGCGCCGGATTGCGCACCAACACGCTCGTAGCTATTGGAGCATCCATCTATCTGCTCATAGCCTTACAGCTGCTGGATGGAACGGCAACTGATCCAACGCGTGTCCTGGGGCAGATTGTCACTGGGATTGGGTTCCTGGGAGCGGGTGTGATTTTACACAGAGGAGCTAACGTGCAGGGATTAACCACTGCTGCCACTATCTGGTGCAGTGCCGCTCTCGGCTGTCTGGCTGCTTTGGGATTCTATTGGCAGTTGGCTGTCGCCACACTGTTGGTGATTCTGGTGAACACCGCATTCAAGAAAGCAGATATTTGGTTTCAGAAGGATCAAAAAAAGAAAAACGGCTCCGGGAAGAAGGAACCATTCGAGTAAATGGGCGGTATGGCTAAACGGAACAGAGGTGAATAAAAATTACTTTACCAAAGTGTTTTACATTATCTCAGCAACCAAGATACCACTGCATGTTTTTTGTCCCGCACAGTAGTCGCTTACTGTTTTTTCATCGATCACCACCTTGTTCTTCGCACTGGAGGCATGGATAAAGGTGAGTCTGCCATCCTGCCTGAATGAGAATCCCATATGTGTGACATCCAATCCTTTGATACTCGTTGTAAAACCTATCATCGCCATATGTGGAAGAGAGTTTGCTTTTAAAGCAATCTCTGCTTTTGGCAGATAATAAAACCCTTCTCTCCTGTTGATCTCATTCTCCATGGAGATAATCTCATTCAAGGTTTTATCATCACTTTTCAACTGTTTGTATGCATCCCGGTGTGAAGACATGAACTGAATCTGCTTAGCTTCTTTCACACCACCCAATGCTCGTGATATATTCTCCACCAGACCTTTTCGTTCATTCTCAAAGACCCAGTCGGAAGTATAATGCAGGCGCGAAGCATATCCCTGCACCTGACCCTCCCGATAGCGTATTTTTTTCAGCTCATCTAAAAAGAGACCGAACGCCGGTTTTTCCTGCCTTGCTGTGTTCGTCAGTGCGATCACCGTTTCCACAAAGGTGGTACAATCGAATTCACGAAGGTTCACCACCAGCGTCTCTTCATCTGTCACTTCGAGTGTATGGGCTACATAGGGCTTCCCCAGGAAGAATGTGGCTGTTTTCTCCAGGAGCATATCACCGGGTAACTCCTTATAGGGTTCGATAAAGGAGAGATACTGATTGAACAGTTGTTGATCTTCAGGGGTAGAAAGCGCTTTTGGCTGCGCAGAGATCACTCCGGCAACCAAAAGCAGAAATATTGTTATATAGATTGACTTCATCTGATCAGGTGTTACTCATTACCATTTGCCACTCTTCTTCATCTGTTTTCCCTGTTCTTTGCGCATTTTGTCTGTCTGTTTACGGATTTTTTTATTCTCTTTCTCCCACTCTTTCATCATCTTCTTCTCGCGTTTGTCTATTTTTTTGTTTCTCTTCTCAATCTCTTTGTTGGAGACTCCGTCAAGAATGATCAGCTGATCATTGAAAACAACGCGATTACGTCGGGCGACAGCCGGATTCCGGTTTTGACCGTAATCGTTATAGACATCTCTCCAATAACGGTTTTTGTTGCTCATCACCTCTTTCATCCGGTGAAATTCAGCAGAACCGGGTTTGATCCCGTAACGCTTGGCCATCACACCCCATCCGTTACCCTTATTATTACGATAATCACCTAACAGATCACTTAACGGCAGACCGAGGAAATTGCTTATTTCCAATCCCAAAGCCACGTTTCCCCAGTCATAGCCGAAGCCGCCGAAAAGCTGAACCAGCGTATTGCGGGGCACACCATAGTGATTCTCATACAATCCCATCACCTGATCATCGGAATAGTTATCAGAGTAACTTCTGATATCTCTTGTAAAAAGTGAGTAGTCTGCTTGTGCAAACATCACTATCGATATCATTATTAACGAGAAGGAAGCAATTACCTTTTTCATAATCTTTCTTTTAATTTTTTGGTTATTGCTTGGATGCTTATAAGAAGAAATAGTTTAATACAGCTCAGTGGTTGGATTCACTGAAGAGCTTCATATTGCTGTTATTGCTTGGTTTTCGCCAGTAAAAAGTGATCCATAATGGTCATGGCAGCCATGGCCTCAACGATGGGGACCGCACGTGGCAACACACAGGGATCATGTCTTCCCCTGGCTTTAATGGTTGTCTCGTCCCCGTGAATATCCACTGTCTGCTGTTCCGTCAGAACGGTTGAAACAGGTTTGAATGCCACGCGGAAATAGATATCCTGACCGTTGGAGATCCCTGCCTGGATGCCACCCGAGCGGTTAGTCCGGGTGTTAATGATACCATTGTCATTGAAAAAGGCGTCGTTCACTTCAGAGCCGCGTTGGTTGACGTTGAATCCCGTTCCGTACTCAAACCCTTTCACCGCGTTGATGCCAAGCATAGCCGACCCGAGTGTGGCGTGCAGCTTTCCAAATACCGGTTCTCCCAATCCCACGGGTGCACCTTTTATCACACAGGTGATGATACCCCCGATAGTATCGCCCTGATAGCGTACTTCATTGATAAGTTTGATCATCTCTTCCGCTTTCTCCAAATCGGGACAGCGCACGGGGGTCTCCTCAATCAGAGAGAGGTCATATTTCGTATAATCATTCACCAGCGCAATATCACCCACCTGTGAGGTGTAGGCTTTGATGTTGATATTCATTTGTCTGAGCCAGAGCTTGGCAACGGCTCCTCCCACCACACGTGACAGGGTCTCACGTGCGGA
>JAENWZ010000429.1 GCA_016649795.1 Proteiniphilum sp.
CCGGCAAAGTCATCGGTACAGAGCTGGTTGGCAGGATCCAGTCCCTCCTCCACAAGGTAATCGGTCCAGGTGGTCAGCACATCCCAGTGGCTGGCAGCATAATCAGCATTGCCTTCCATGGCAGCGATGGCAGCGGTCATGATCAACATATTCCCGGACTCTTCCACAGGCATATCACCGCCATAGGTCTGGCCGTTGGCCAAAGGATAAGTACCCACATCGTGAGCAGCAAACGGTTTGGCCCATTTTCCGCTTTCACTGTAATAGAAAATGTGGTTGAGCAATCCTTTCACCAATTCGGTATTATAGATCAGGAAGAGTGGTGCCGACGGATAAGTAACATCAACTGTTCCTATGGAACCATTGCTGTTGTTCTCTTTTGATAAAAACAACAATGTTCCGTTTTCATCCTTCACCAGCTTATGTGCCGATATCGCCTGACGGTAAGCCAGGGCACAGAGCTCAGCATATTTCAGGCCACCTGCTTTTTCCGCATCGGCCATCATCTCCCGGTTAAACTGGTCACAACGCTGCATCACAGATGCATAGTCTGTTTGTGCACTATTGAATGCCTGAAATATATCCCTCTTACCATCGTTGATCCAATACCCTTTCAGATTTTTATCAAAATACTGAATGGAGTAGATATCATCATAACCCAGCATCAGATATCCCGATTTCTTATCTTCTGAAACACTGCCCATATCCTCACTGTAAGCTAACACAGTCATATTCCGGGTCATCTTGTCGGAAAGTTCTGCGGGCTCTTCCACCGGAATGGTTCCGGTAGTAAGAAATGCTTTCTTTGTGCTCCAGTAATCGCCAAAGTTGATTACAGAAGCATCGTTCTTTCTGCCGGCAAGGTAAAAATATCCCCAGTCGATACGCAAATCATCTCCTCTCTTTTGTAGAACGGGCTGCTCCACAGTGCCGGTTTTAAGAAAAGTGAGTCCCTCTTTTTCTATCTTCTCAAAGCTGACAGGCTGACTATCGTCATTCACCGCCCACTGGGGTGTTGTTTCGAAATAGATCTGTACATCGTGCGATGCACCGTCTTTCGATTTCACCTGATAGGTGAGGTAGCTGAC
>JAENWZ010000227.1 GCA_016649795.1 Proteiniphilum sp.
GCATGCCCCAATATATTTTGATGGGGGTCATTTTAGGCGTTGTATCCATCCTTGACGACGGCATAGAGCTGGCACTGGGAATACATTTTATCAACAATGCCTTCTTTGCACTGTTTACGACCCATTCTGCCTCTGCTTTGCAAACGGATGCACTGTTTAAGGTGAAGGAGATCAATCCCGAAATGGAATTAATATGGATGATTATCTATGCAGTTGTCGTCATTGCGCTGCTTGGCAGGATCTATCATTGGGATTTCAGGATCATGAACAGGAAGGTGGCCATTGAAACGCCTCTGGTACCGCCACAATCTCCACCAATGGAATAAATGCATGAGAAATAAGATAAACGGGAGGATATAATTATTCTATTTGTATTTTTCTTATCTTTGAAATCAGAAACTTTTTTAAATGAAGATAAAACATATCATTTTCACACTGCTGTTTAGCATTTCGGGGTTTCTCCTGCATGGGCAGAGCCTCGATGATGCCAAAAGCTGGTACCTGGAAGGACGATATGCCGAAGCATTGCCTGTGTTTCAGAGTGAATACCTCAATGATGCTGACAATGCAGCACTAAACCAGTGGATAGGTGTGAGCTTATTACAAACAGGGAAGATCCTCGAAGCGGAGAGATACCTCATCTTTGCTTCTCAGAAGAAGATTCCCGAATCATTTATCTACCTGGGTGAACTCTATGCAAAATTGTATCGTTTTGAGGATGCAGAAGAAGCGTTCGCGAAATATCAGCGGGCGAACCGCAGAAATGAAGAGGCGCTCGAGAAACTTGCCGGGAAAAGAGAAGGGGCAGATAAACTGAGAAGGACAACCAATCGCACCGAAGATATACAGATTATTGACAGTTTGGTACTGCCTAAAACAGGTTTTCTGACAGCTTACAATCTGAGCCTCTCATCCGGATCACTGATGGCGGTAAATGATTTCTTTAAAAACCTTACTGCGTCGGATAAAACACTGTTCATGAACGAACGACAAGATAAGATATACTATTCACAGGGTGATACGGATTCGGGGGATGATCTCTTTACGATGGATAAGTTGCTCGACAGCTTCGGCAATGAGAAGAAGCTCTCAGAATCTATCAACATGGATGGCGATCAGGCATATCCTTTTATGATGAGCGACGGATTGACCATCTATTTTGCCTCTACAGGACACCAGTCACTGGGGGGGTATGATTTGTATGTCAGCAGGTACCACATCGCATCGGACGCTTATCTCACACCGAATCAACTCAATATGCCGTTCAACTCACCCTTCAACGACTATATGATGGCTATAGATGAAGAAAAAGGCATCGGCTGGTTTGCATCAGACCGCTTTCAGCCGGATGACTCTGTTTGTATATACACTTTTATTCCTAATGTGCAGGTGACACTGATTGAAAGTGATGATTCTGCGTACCTGAGCAGGCGCGCCCGTATTGCCTCTATAGCCGAGACATGGAAAGAGAACAGTGACTACACTTCTCTTCGTGCATTAGCGCAACAAAAAACTATTTCACGACATGAAAACAGAGGAGATTTTCTGTTTATTATCAACGATAAAACGACCTATCACCATCTCTCCGATTTCAAAAGCAGCCGGGCTCGGTCACTCTTTTCACAGGCATTGGGCCTGGAGAGTCAATTAAAGGTACTCAATGAAGAACTATCCGGCAAACGAGATCAGTATGCAGGGGGTAATTCAGCCAATGATACGCTGGACCGATCCATCCTTACACTGGAAAAGGAGACCGAATCTCTTTTTCTGGAAATAGAAAGATTGCAGTGGCAGGCAAGGAACGAAGAAATTGGCACTATTTTTAACTAAACAGACCGGAGATGACACTCGACCTTATTATTGTAGCTGCCGTGATACTTTTGGGCATTCTTTTCATTCTCGTTGAGATCTTTCTGCTTCCCGGCATCAGTATTGCAGGTATTGCAGGAGCCATTTTCCTTGTGGGAGGTATTGTCTATGCATATATCTTTCTTGGTAATGTGGCAGGGAACATTACACTGACAGCATCTGCAGTGGCACTGGGAGGAACCTTCTACTGGCTTTTAAAATCGAACTCGCTGCGTAAAATCTCACTGGAGACCAATATCGAGAGCAAGGTAGACATAAGCAATTTATTGAAAATGGCTGTTGGAGACACCGGTATTGCCATTTCCCGCCTTAATCCGATTGGGAAGGTGATGGTAAACGATATCGAAGCAGAAGGTAAATCATTCGATGGGGAGTTCATTGATGAGGAGACTGAGATTGAAATAGTGAGGATAGAAACATACCATGTCCTGGTAAAGAGAAAATAAATCAGGATGTCCCAATTATCGATCCGGGACAGCCCCTGTTGGTTGATCTATTTGCCAATTTAAACTGATAACATTAATTAGATATATAACACCAAAAACAAATCATTATGGATTATTCATTTCCTTTAATCATTACAATTGCCGTAATAATCATTTTTTTAATGATTTTCTTTCATTACGTGCCTTTTTTCCTGTGGATAAATGCGTTATCGGCAGGCGTACGTATTTCTCTAATTCAGCTGTTCCTGATGCGTCTGCGTCGTGTACCGCCTCACACCATTGTCTATGCAATGATCGAAGCACACAAGGCCGGATTGAAGAAAGTCACCCGTGATGATCTGGAAGCACACTACCTTGCCGGAGGCCATGTGGAGAAAGTAGTACACGCATTGGTCTCTGCCTCTAAAGCAAACATCGATCTCTCTTTTCAGATGGCAACAGCCATTGACCTGGCAGGTCGTGACGTGCTGCAAGCCGTGCAGATGTCAGTGAACCCAAAAGTGATTGACACCCCTCCTGTTACTGCCGTCGCCATCGATGGCATTCAGCTGATCGCCAAAGCACGTGTTACCGTGCGCGCCAACATTAAGCAGCTGGTGGGTGGTGCCGGCGAAGAGACCATCCTTGCCCGTGTAGGTGAAGGTATCGTCTCCTCCATCGGTTCTGCCTCTTCACACAAATCAGTGCTTGAAAATCCTGACTCCATCTCTAAACTGGTATTAAAGAAAGGACTGGACGCAGGAACAGCTTTTGAGATTCTCTCCATTGATATCGCTGATATCGACATAGGCAAAAACATTGGTGCTGTGTTACAAATGGATCAGGCTCAGGCTGACAAAAACATCGCTCAGGCACGCGCTGAAGAACGCCGTGCAATGGCCATTGCTTTGGAACAGGAAATGAAAGCCAAGGCACAGGAAGCCAGGGCAAAAGTGATTGAGGCTGAGGCTGAAGTGCCGGCAGCCATGGCTGAAGCGTTCCGCAACGGTAATTTAGGGATTATGGACTATTATAGGATGGAGAACATCAAAGCCGATACCGAGATGCGGGATTCCATCGCTAAACCACAAAGCGGCGGCGAGAACAAAAAGTAGTGATAATCTGTTGTTAGAGAACAAAAATAATATTCATTATGAGAATCATCCCTGAATCGGAATTGATCATCAATTCCGATGGAAGTGCGTTTCATCTGCACATTAAACCTGAACAGCTCTCTAACAAGATTGTGATGATGGGCGATCCTGAACGTGTGACGGTGACAGCTCGTTTTTTTGACTCTATAGAGTGTGATGTGACCAGTCGCGAATTCCATACCGTAACAGGAATGTACAAGGGAAAACGCATCACTGCGCTCTCGCATGGTATAGGCACTGACAACATCGATATCGTTCTCACAGAACTGGATGCCCTGGCCAA
Source organism: Proteiniphilum sp. (assembly GCA_016649795.1). Taxonomy (GTDB): domain Bacteria; phylum Bacteroidota; class Bacteroidia; order Bacteroidales; family Dysgonomonadaceae; genus Proteiniphilum. Next base: position 3,732 of record JAENWZ010000227.1, read on the forward strand.
TATTGACTTCACCACGCGGACGGTGAAAGATGTGTTCAGGCAGCTGACCATGATCCGCGTAGGCA
>JAENWZ010000381.1 GCA_016649795.1 Proteiniphilum sp.
CTGGAGATCCCCCAGACAACGCTGCAGCTCTTCACGAAAAACATCGACAAGAACAGCAAGATGACTACCCTTATCACCCGGGAGCTGACGATCAAACGTGCCAAAGCCGGGTTAATGCATGTGGACGGCGAACCAGTGCAAACGGACAAAGATGTCAACGTGAAGATCGTTCACAAGGGACTCAAAGTGCTTGTTCCCTCAAAAAAAATAAAAGTGAAGAAGAGAAATGAAGTTGAAAATATTTTCAACTCTCTCACCCGTTGGTTTAACGAATAATTAATCTCTCTTCTTCCATACCGTCACCTCCATCAATCGTTTCTCGGTGGAGCGCGTTGATATCTTAAGAGATAAGGGCAGATCCAGCGGATCGCGGTAGAGATCGAAGTGGGGTGCAAGCGCATCCTTTATCCCGTCGAGTGACGTCACCGGCTCACCATCTTTTTTGAACCCTCCGGGCCATTTATCGCGCAGTGTCTTTTCAGCATCCCATTCGTAGTCTGATGCCAGCAACAGATAACCATTCTCATTCAGGCGTGTATGAATCTGTGACAGGAACAGTATCGGGTCACTCAGCTCCTCCAGCAGGTTGGGGACGATTATCAGGTCGTAACCCGAATAGTTGGGTTTCAGGTTCATCGCATCGGCCTGCATGAAAAGGATATGCTCTTTCGTCTCTGAGAGACCATAATCGGACAACACCACATCTCGGTAAAAAACCAGCTCACCCTCATCTTTCATCGTGTAACGAACATATCCCTGTTCCTGCAATTGAATGGGGATGCGGATCATACGTGCAGTGAAATCGAGCGCGATCACATCCCTGTAACTTCTTGCCAGTTCAAATGCCAGTCGACCGGTGTCGGCATTGAGATCAAGAATGCGCGCATCGGGATTGTCAGGCATCAGCTCAACGGCCAGTTTTGCCAGTTGCTTGCTAAAAATGGGGTCTTCTGTGAAGGCATCCCCCCAGTTGTTTTCACAGGAGAGGGTAAGATCCTCTTCCGTCATGTAATCGCTTTGTTGAATATGTAATGGTGCATCAGACTCAATATAACGAAATCCTGCATGCTGGTAGAAATGTCTTCGAAAAGCATAACGGGAATGGATGGTGGCTTCATTTCCCGTGGAGATCCATGAGCCTCCCTTAATGAGGTTGTGCTTGCCATCGAAGGTGGGCGTGGAGAAATCATCGTACATGGGATGTACCTTGAAGCCCGGGTATCCGGTGATAGGTGTCTCAGTCCATTGCCAGACGTTACCAATCACATCGAAGAAATCGCCCTGTTCAAAGGTATCTACCGGACAGGGTGATGTGAAATATTCCAGGTTAATGTTGCCGGGAGCCTGCTCCCACTCCGTCACATCTGTCAGCTTCGCCACATTGTGCAGACGATACCACTCCGCCTCTGTAGGCAGTCGGTATTTTTTCCCTGTTTTGGCGCTCTTCCAGTTACAGAATGCCTTTGCCTCCAGGTAGTTCACCTCCACCGGCCAGTTCCAGGGCATGGCAATCTCTTCAGCCACCAGCCTCAGCCGATAACCGCTATCCTCCCTACGCC
>JAENWZ010000375.1 GCA_016649795.1 Proteiniphilum sp.
GGTCGCTTTCGTTTTATCAGCAGCGAACAGGGTTGCAGTGAAGAGAAAGAAAGTGAGGAAAGAGATTATAATTTTTATTTTTGTGCAGTTCATATCGGTATATTCATTTTAAACATTAACCTGTTATCTCTTATTTACATTTATCTTATCTTCGAGCAGTTTTATAAAAAATCCACCTACCACTGACCGTGCCTTGAAATTCATTCTTTGTGCATTCTCCGTATCATGCCAGTCACTCAGCGGCACGCGTGAAGGTGTTTCATTGGCATACTTATATACCGGATCAACCAGTGCGTCGAAATCATCTCTGTCGCCGGTGAGCGTTGCTGTCCATATGATCCAGTCTGATTTTGCATAGTTGGCTCGATTATCGAGCGGCAAACCATATTTGTTCTGTTTGGTTCTGTAGAGTGCCATCTCCTTCTCCACTATCTGCGGATCAAAGATATCAAAACCCAATAACTTATCCCAAACAATATTGTACTTCATGCTCCAGGTACCCGGCCTGTCGAAAGTCAGTTTGTAGTGATCACCGTCGCGGGCCATCTTCTCCCACTCCACGGCCATCTCTTTGGCAATATCCATATATCTGCCGCCTGTCTCCGTTTTACCCAGCATCTCAGCCATCCTGGCATAGGAAGCAATACCCATGATTGCTTTGATGGATAGGTTGGCATTATGGGCAAAGTGACCGGCAAAATCATCCGTACAGAGCTGGTTGTCAGGATCGAGACCCTCCTCTACCAGGTAATCGGTCCATGTGGTCAGCACATCCCAGTGACGGGCGGCATAATCGGCATTACCCTCCACGGTTGCGATAGCTCCGGTCATAATCAGCATATTCCCCGATTCCTCCACCGGCATATCACCACCGTATGTCTGGCCAGTGGCCAGTGGATAGGTACCCACGTCATGGGCCGCAAACGGTTTCGTCCATTTACCGCTTTCGCTGTAGTAGAAAATCGGATTGAGTATCCCCTTCAGCAGGTCGGGGTTATATGCCAGAAACAGCGGTGAAGAGGGATAGGCAACATCTACCGTACCAATGGAACCGTTGCTGTTGTTCTCTTTAGAGAAAAAGAGCAATGTACCCTCTTCATCCTTCACCAGCTTGTGTGCAGCTATCGCCTGACGATACGCCAGGGCACAGAGTTCTGCATACTTCCGACCACCCGCCTTCCCGGCATCGGCCATCATCTCCCTGTTGAAATCGTCACAACGCTGCATCACAGATGCATAGTCATCCTCAGCACTTTTGAATGCCTGGTAAATATCTCTCTTGCCATCGTTGGTACAGTACCCTTTCAGGTTTTTCTGAAAATACTGAACAGAATAGATATCGTCGTACCCCAGCATCAGATATCCTGCTTTTTTGTCAGAAGATACACGACCCATATCTTCGCTGTATGCCAGTACCGACATAGCATCACTCATATTCTCCGGGAGGTTTTCCGGTTGTACAGCCGTGAAGGTACCAGTATCTTCAAACGCTTTCTTGGCGTCCCAGTAATCGCCGAAGTGGAGGCTGGTTGTCTCACTGTTTCTTCCGGCGAGATAGAAATAGCCCCAGTCGATACGTACAAAATCACCTTTTCTCTGCAGGAGTGGCTGCTCCAAA
>JAENWZ010000436.1 GCA_016649795.1 Proteiniphilum sp.
GATAATACCTCCTGCCGGTTCATGTGGTGTAGCAAAAGAGCGTATGGAGACGAAAGATAAAGATATGCATTGTTACGACTGGTTCTTCTGCACGAAAAAACTTTCGAAAGAAACCATCGAAAATGCATTACTGAAAAGCTGATAAAATGGTAAATATGAAATTGATCCCGCTTCAATGTGTAGCGGGATTTTTTCAGATCCATTCTATGGTGTCTCGTTGAATCATAGTGCCAACCCTTTGGCTTGTTAAGGAATAAAAATATAGTTATCTTTGTTGTGAGTCTGTTCAATCAAATATTTCCTATTGTGTTGAAAGATGAAAATAGACTCTGCCCGCCAGTGAGAATTTCAATAGAATTGATACTATATATAACAGAGAAATTTATGAAAAAAGGATGGTTGTTAATTGGTCTCATTACGATACTGTTAGTTCTGGCTTCCTGCAATCAGCGGAAAACAACCGGCGAAGAGTGGATAGAACTCTTTAACGGAGAAGATTTAACCGGGTGGACACCTAAGATCACAGGGTACGAAGCAGGGGATAACTTCGGAAACACCTTTCGTGTGGAGGAGGGTATGATCAAAGTACGTTACGATGCGTATGAGTCGTTTGATGGCCGTTTCGGCCATCTTTTTTACAAGGATGAGCTTTCCTCCTACAAGCTCCGTGTGGAGTACCGTATCGTGGATGAACAATGTCCCGGTGCACCCGAATGGGCATATAAAAACTCGGGAATCATGGTGCATGGAGAGACTCCTGCGTCAATGGATAGAGAGCAGGATTTCCCCACTTCAATAGAGGTACAGCTGCTGGGAAGTGATTCTCTGGTGCAGCGTACAAATATGAATGTATGTACACCCGGTACAAACATCGTGATGAACAATGCGCTGATTCTCGACCATTGCATCAACTCCTCTTCAGACCTCTTCTATGGTGAAGAGTGGATCACCGCCGAAGTGGAGGTGAGAGGGAATGAGGTGATCTATCATGTGGTCAACGGGGATACTGTACTTCAGTAC
>JAENWZ010000276.1 GCA_016649795.1 Proteiniphilum sp.
ATACTCTTCACCGATTCCAGCCTGTTGGTCAACCGTCTGATATTGATCTCCAGCGTTCTGATCTCCGATCGGTTGATGATTTCCAGTGATTTTAGTTTTCGCTCCAGCCTTGTTTTCTCTATGGAGGCCATTTCAAGCTCCAGCTCACTTATTCTTCTTTGCGTGGGAGAAGCAAACCGGAACTGAAGGGAGTCCAGGTTGGCTATCTCGGTGTCGGCCTCGTTGTTTTTCACCTGTGCCTCCAGCAGTGCATACTGCATCTGTAAATCTGCCTTCTTCTTGTTGAGTTCGGCGTTGACTACTTCTAACAGCAGCTGCAGATTGTCATATTCGTTCTCAATATTATTATCTTCGATCACACAAACGACATCTCCTTCCTTCACCCGGGTACCGTCTTCAATCAGGAAAATGATGGTACCGTTTACGTTCATCGGACATACAATGGTGGAGAACTGGGTAGGCTCCACAATCCCCTCGATGATGATTGAGTTCTCAAAATCTTTGTTGACGACTGTGTAGGTGGAGAGGTTTTCCTTCTCCTTCAGATTGCAGGAAGAGTGAAACAACGTCACCAACATTACGATGAGAATGATCCGTTCCGTTTTCAATCGATTACTGTTTTATTTGAATGGGGTTATACATATCGGCAGCAGTGATGTCACACGCTTCTTTCATCTCAATGCAATACTCCATCTTACCGAACGAACCATCTGCATTGTTGGTGCCGAAGGTGAATTTCAGCCCTGCCTCTTTCGCTTTCTGAATAAAGGCTTTGTTAGGGATTTTATACCTGTGGTTAATCTCAAGTACTTTGCCTGTCTCAACCATGGATGCTATCACCTTGTCCATGCGATCGTTTGTCCAGAAAACATCATAACGATCGTTCATCACATCGGGCAGGAAATTGGGATTTACATATACATCCATCGGTTCCTTCATTACATCCGCAATCTTTTGTACAATAAGATCCATATACTGTTCTTCATTTTCAATAAAGACCTCTTCCGGTATCCAGAGACGGGTGCGGCGACCTTTTGAATCTGTAAACGTCAGCGCATCGGTAAAGACGTAGTCGAAGCGGTCGCGTACCTCTTTTGAGAATGTCTCCGGCCATTCTCTGCCTTCCCCCTGCATTGCCTGAATAAAAGGTTGTCCTTCCATCGCATCGAGATATTGCAGCACCTCCTCATCGCTGGTGATGGGGAAGCCGATGCCGCAGTTGGGAGCAAGCGCATAATTGATGCCATATCTGCGTGCCTGAGCGGCAGCCTGCTCTGTGGTGATACCTTTCAGGTGCACATGGTAATCGAGCACGGGGAAGTTCTCCTGATGCAGTCTGATAATATGGTCTGTTGTTTCATCGATGGCTTCAGTCTGTTGCTGTGTAATGTCAACCTTATCGCTGAGAGGAGTAACTGATATCGATTGAATTTCGATGGTACCTGCCGTGCTTCTCAGGGCAAATCTGCCGTCTGAAAGCAGTTGTGCCGCATTCTCTTCAGTTCGGAAGGGTGATGCCGGTTCTATGTATTCCACCACGGGACTTCCATTCAGTTTCACCGTGATCGCTTTGCCTTCCACGCGGATGACCATATCGAACCACTCGTTTGTTTTTACGATCGATTTTGTGAGGTTACGAACACCCAGCAGACTGCCTGTTTTTGTCCACCACTGCGCACTCTCAAGATCGTTGTTCAAAGCTACCTGATACCCCTTCTCAAGGTTGTTATCGGTATGAAATGCAATCAACCCCTTACCGTTATCCACCGTTCGTGCAGTTACACTTAGTTCAAAACCGGTATAATTTCCTTTTTTAAGCAATATAGATGCTCCCTCATTCAGGGCAAGTGCTCCGTTGTTGAGTGATACATCACCCCGGCTGTTCCATTGATCACTGTTTTCACCGTCAAACAACAGTCTGGGTTTTTTGTCTCCGGTACAGGATACCATAATAAGGATGGTAGTCAGAATGGTTAGAAGAATCTTTTTCATAGAAAATTCAAATTAGTTGTCTATCAGAACGTAATCAATAGTTCCACTGTTATCTTGTCGGAATCCATCTCTGCGTTCTCAGCGAAGATAGTCATTTCGTTATTTACGAAATACAATTCGTAGTCGAGGCGGAGTATTGAAGAGAACAGTTTCTGGTTGAACCCCAGACCTATACCGGTGGTCAGGCGATTGACATCAAACCCTGTTTCATCCAGTCTCTCATCAATGGCATCCCAGCGAACGGCAGGCAGCAGATAATCGAATAATCTGCTCCTGACCGGGAAATTGTAGGCACCCTGCAGATAGTAAGAGAGCAGGTCGGAATAGAGATCCGTTTTGCTTTCTCTTTTCATCACTTCAGTCTCCACTTTCCATCTCTCAGCCTCGTAGCGAAAATCGGCACCATAGAAAAGAAAGTTTCGGTTCTCATCTCTGGGATAGTTATACATTTTGGCAGTTACACGTGCACCCTTCATACTTCCCAGTTCGACACGCGCACCGAATGATTTTTTCTTCTTCCAGACCGGATCATTGATAGCGTTACCATTGAAGAGACCCGCTTCCAGTTTTGTGGGAACAACACCCAGGTTAAACTCATATTTAGCCAGGAATCCCAGGTCCCTGGTGCTGATATAATATTTCCCGAGGAAAGCCCTGTTGGCAAACATCATTGTGCCGGGTGTCACGATATAGGAGTTGAACAGTGGGATACCTGTCTGACCCAGTGTGAACGACAGCCCATCGACCGGTTTCAATGTACCGCTGAGGTCAAGTACTTTAAAATCGCCATTGTCGCTGAGCTCAATCTGGACTCTGAAGGAAGAGTAGGGGTTGATGATCCCCTTCGCCCCTATACGTGAGTTTCTGACAGAAAAGCGGGACATGCCTGTTTCGGAAGCATATTCAAACTTGTTTTTTAATGTTCCGTCGAACTTGATGCCGGGATAGGATAGCGTATAAGTCAC
>JAENWZ010000428.1 GCA_016649795.1 Proteiniphilum sp.
GGCATAGGTGGGCCGCTGAGGATTGTAATGATCCTCCAGCGTTGTTTTCAGATTATATCTGTGCACTGCATTCAGGTGACTGGCCACCTTTTCAGTATTAACAACCTCAGGAAGTCCGCATACAGAGGCCATCCACATTCCCAGTATTCCATCGGAAAGGCAGCCTGTGCCGTACTGATATTTAGGACCCTCCTTCTTTAGAAGCGCAACAGCCTCGTCAGAATATGCGCCACCATAGGATTGTACCTCCACCGGATTGGGAGCAATCAGCCCTTCCCACACAATTTTCTGTATGAAGTACTCCCCGTCATACAGATCATTCTCCATAAATCTTTTTCCTTTTTCGAGCAGTGTATCATAGAAATCGAACGGTTGATTCAGCTCCCTGCTTATCTCTACAAAAGCTGTCAGAGCTCCCAGGTAAAAGCTGTTACACATTCCGTCGGGTCCCCAGAACTCAATATCATAAGTATTGTGGTGAGGCTCTTCAAGATAACCCTTATGTTTCGGATCCCACGTGTTGATGCAATAATCGATGCTTTTCTGCACATAGGGATATAAACCTTTCATCCAGGCTGTATCCCCGCTGATTCTCCAATCACGGTAAACCTTCATGATTCCTCCAAGCTGCCCGTCTGCTGCTGCGTGAAAATCATGCTGTGTGGGTTTGATCGGGATATTGGAACGAAAATTCTGATGTCCGGTTTCGTCCTGGCTAACCTGAAACTCAGTCTCTCTTAAGCTCCTTTCCAATGCGGGAAAGAGATGTGGTATTGCCTGAGCGTAGTTCCAGACATGGGTACAGCTGCCGTGACAACATCCTGATTCATCATTACACCCCTCCCATGCCCAGAGTCTTCCATCGGAGACTCTTAAGAGAGTGGGTGATTTCAGAATGGTTAGATTAGCTGCTACAGCCTCAAGCACCTCAGCGGGAAGGGTCGAAGCATAAAAAGCATCCCTGAAAAGTTCAGAGGCTGATTTCAATGCTTTCCGTTTGTCATTCCAATAAGCGATGAGAGGGTCCAGACCCTCAAACCGTTCAGCATACCAGGGCCGGTAGTAAGGATCTTCCGGATTGGTAATGCCGAGCTCATCGGGAC
>JAENWZ010000158.1 GCA_016649795.1 Proteiniphilum sp.
TAAAATTGGCCAACGTTGTGATTCATAACGACAACCGGCAATCGCTCATACGACAGGTAGATGATTTCCTGCAAAGTCTTTCGCACGACGAGAGATTTCAATAATCAAATATTTATCAGGACATTAATGAAATATATCACAGTGAAAAATTGGTATTTTTAGAATATCGCACTATCTTTGCACCCGTAAAAAATTTAGGTTATACCTAAAAACATCTAAAAGTAATGATTGAAAAAATTGGAATCAACGCTGGAAAAGTATGGACAGTAATCGATGAAGCTGGCCGTCAGAATCTGAAAGAGATTAAAAAGGCAGCAAAATTAACCGACAAAGATCTCTACGCAGCGCTCGGCTGGCTGGCCAGAGAAGGAAAAATCGCTTTGGAAGAGGTAGAAAAAGAGCTCTTCGTTTCGTTAAACTAACGAGCAGATTCATCCGTTTAAAAAAAAAAATCATAAAAAAAGCTGTCGCAATGACAGCTTTTTTTTATGATTTTTTTCTCTCCAATGGCATATATCTTTTATCTTTACCGAAAAGATAAAAGATGAACTCCAAACAGTTAGATTCACAACTTTCACAGTTGTTCCCGAAAGAACAACTGTTCACCGATGCCCTTTCCTGTCTCACAAAAGGAACCGATGCCGGTCTCTACCGCCTCATTCCCAAAGCTGTGGTAACCGTGAATTCCGAGGAAGATGTCATTGGTCTGTTAGAATTCTGTCACAGGGAAAAAGTGGCGGTGACATTTAAAGCTGCCGGCACAAGCTTGAGCGGGCAAACCATCTCTGATTCAATATTGATGGAAATAGGCCGGGGATTTGAGTTCTCAGCCATAACTGATAACGGGCGTACTGCTACCTTCGGGTGCGGGTTGACCGGTGCTGCAGCCAACCGTTTGTTGTTGTGGTATAAACGAAAGCTGGGACCGAAACCGGCATCGATCAACGCTGCAAAAATAGGCGGAATTATCGCCAACAATGCGAGTGGATCGAGTTACGGAATACGACACAACAGCTACAACACTGTGAAATCGATGCGCATTATTTTCGCCGACGGATCACTGCTCGATACTGCAGACAGTGAAAGCTGTCGCTCCTTCAGAGCATCGCATCCGCAACTGATTAGCGAGATAACGCAACTACATCTCGATGCCAAGGGGAATGATGTTATCAGCGAGAAAATTACCCGGAAGTTCCAGCTGAAGAACACCTGTGGTTATGGGGTGAATTCGTTGATCGACTTCAGGGACCCGATAGCCATCATTCAGCATCTGATGATAGGTTCGGAAGGAACACTCGGATTTGTGTCGCAAGCCACTTTTGAGACGGTTCACGACGCTACCCTCAAAGCCACGTCAATGGTCTATTTCGCCAACCTCCGTGATGTATGTGATACAATTATTCCCCTTAGAGGGTGCCGGGTGAGTGCAGCGGAGCTGATGGACCGGAATGCGTTGCGTGCCGTGCAGGAACAGGAGGGCATGCCACCCGAATTGAAATTGCTACCTGAGGGTGCAGCAGCGTTGCTTATCGATACCTCTGCCGACGACGAGGAAACGCTCCTTCTGCAGATGCGTGAAATAGAAGATAAACTGGCGCACATTCACACACTCTTCCCCATAAAATTCACCACCGACAAACATCTCTACAACCGCTACTGGAACGTTCGCAACGGACTTTTTACATCTGCTGCAGCAGCACGTCCTCCGCATACCGCGTGCATCATTGAAGATATTGCTTTTCGCGGAGAGATTTTAGGTGAAGCCTTAACCGATGTTCGCAGTCTACTGATGCAAACAGGATATGAAAATGCAGTGATGTGGGGACATCTCCTTGACGGGAATGTTCATTTTACAATTTTCCCGAAGATTAACGAACCCAATGGTGTACAAAATTACGCCGCTTTTATGCATGAATTGTGTGAACTGGTCGCACTGAAGCATGGTGGCAGCCTGAAAGCAGAGCATGGCACGGGACGCAACATGGCACCCTTCGTGGAAAAAGAGTGGGGAAGCGATGTGTATGATTTGATGAAACGCATAAAAAAACTGTTCGATCCGGAGAATATCCTGAATCCCGGAGTGGTGATCAACAACGACAGCGAAGTTTTCATTCAGAACCTGAAACGTATCCCTGAAGCAAACCCGCTTATTGACAAATGCATAGAGTGCGGCTTCTGTGAGGTGAGCTGTCCCTCAAAAAATCTCACGCTTACACCGCGGCAGCGCATTGTGGCTTATCGTCACCTGGCAGAGAGAGCTGCCGAGGGAAGCAACAAAAAAGGATCGATTCAGGAGCAGGTGAAGGAGATCTCATATCCCATGGAGGAGACCTGCGCCACAGACGGTTTGTGCAGCATCGCCTGCCCTGTCGGCATAGACACCGGGAAGCTGGTGAAGGAGTTGCGATGGCAACAAAACGGTAAATTGGCAAACAGGATCGCATATAGTATTGCGAACAATATGGCCGAAATAACGGCATTACTGCGAGGATTGCTGAATGTGCCTCACTCTATAGGCAAAATTATAGGTTATGACTCCATGGAGAATGTTACGAAAGGGATTTACCGATTAAGTGATGGCCTATTCCCGTTGTGGACGCGCTACACACCCTCGGGGAGTAAGAAAATCAACCGAAACATTTTCCCTGCCGATTCAACAGATGCACCAATGGTAGTCTATTTCCCCTCCTGCATCACCCGCTCCATGGGTGGTCCGTCGTTCGGTTACTCAGAGACGGATGATCTGCCGTCGACAATGCTATCAGTACTGCGCAAAGCAGGGTATACTGTTATAATACCGGAAGAAAAAGAGCGGCTCTGCTGCGGGATGGCATTCAGCAGTAAAGGGTTTAGAGAGCAGGCAAAGAAAAAGGAAACAGAACTGAATGAAGCTTTGCTGAAAGCGAGTCGTAATGGAGAATTACCCATCCTTTGCGATATGAGTCCCTGTCTGTTACATATGCGTGAGACACTCGATTCGCGATTAAAACTTTACGATCAGGTGGAGTTCATTCACAATTTCCTTCTGGAGCGACTTCAATTCACCAAGCGACCCGTATCTGTAGCTATACATACCACCTGTAGTTCCACAAAAATGCAGCTCGAAGAAAAGTTCCTCACTGTGGCATCACGATGCGCTGAGAAGGTGATCGTGCCGGATAATGTGGACTGTTGTGGCTGGGCGGGCGATCGGGGATTTTTCTACCCCGAGCTCAGTAATTCAGCCCTTGCACCATTGAAACAGGGTATTAAGGATGCCATAGAGGGATACTCCAACAGCCGAACATGTGAGATAGGTTTATCTATAAACAGTGGCATAGCCTATAAATCGGTGATATATCTTGTAGATAAGGCAACATCTTAACAGAATCCTCACTTCATCTGATCAAACCCTTTACCATAGACACCCACAACGTTGCTCTGTGAAATAAATGAATTCTCATCGATACGCTTAACAAGGCGGAAGATAGAACTCGATTCTGCTTTTCGGGCAAGGATAATAAGCACTTTCTGGGGTTGTTGTGAATACCATCCGGTACCTTCCAGGACCGTACACCCCCGGTTTAGTTCCGTATTGATATGAGAAGCAATCTCATTGTATCTGGTAGAGAAGATGATAAATTGAACTGATTGGCGCGTACCGTTAATCACCAGGTCTACAGTGTAATACATTACAGAAACCACAATCAGTCCGTAAATAATCTTCTCTAGACTTTGAAAAAGCAGATAGGAGCTGCCGACAATTATCAGGTCAACATAGAGCAGACCACGCCCCATGCTGATGTAACGGTACTTAGTGATGATGGCTCCAACGAAATCGGTCCCTCCGGTACTGGCATTCCTGGAGTAGACCAACCCGAGTCCGGTACCGCTGAAGATGGCTCCAATAATACTCGACATAAGCGGATCGGCATGAATAAGCGCCTCCGTAATGTAGTTCTCAGCTACCGCCATTAAAAGAGTTACTCCAATCACACCATAAAGTGCTCTGAACACATATGCTTTCCCCAGAATAAACCATGCGATAACCATCATAACACCATTTCCAACGAGAAAGGTCATGAAAACCGGAAAATTGAATGCATACTTGAGCAGTAACCCCACCCCGCCAAGGCCCCCACTACAATCTCATTAGGCATGATAAAGCCTGTAAAGCCAATTGCAAAAAGAACCAGCCCCAATGTGATGACTATATAATCTTTCCAGTAATACGATTTAAGATAACGAACCTCTTTCGTCATAATTTATAATTGATTACAGGCATTTCAGGACAAGAAAGGAAAAAAAGATCAGAGAACGATATTGACAATCTTTTTAGGGACAATGATCACTTTCTTCGCTGTTTTTCCATTAATCCATTTTTGTGAATTGGGATGTTCCAAAACAGCTTTTTCAATCTCTTCGTTCGTGGCATCTGCAGGGAACTCAAGGATATATCGTGATTTGCCGTTGAATGATATCGCATATGGGAAAGAATCCTCTTTCAGGTACGCTTCGTTCCATTGGGGCCATTGTGCGTCACAAACGGTCGTCTCATTACCCAACAGATGCCACAACTCCTCTGCAATATGCGGGGCGAAGGGTGCCAGGCATACAATCAGTTCGCTAAGGACATTTCGTTTTCTGCATTGAAGAGAGGTCAGCTCGTTGGCACAAATCATGAAAGCAGATACCGATGTGTTGTAGGAGAAATTCTCAATATCGTATGTCACTTTCCTTATCAGTTTATGCAAGGTTTTCAGCTCCTCTTTTGTAGGTTCTTCTTCCGAAACAGCTAAAACGCCCTCTTTATAAAACAGGCTCCAGACCTTGCGCAGGAAACGGGAAACACCGTCAATACCGTTGGTATCCCACGGCTTGGATTGTTCCAGCGGACCAAGAAACATTTCATACAGGCGTAGCGTATCGGCACCGTACTTGTCTACAATATCGTCAGGGTTCACCACATTGTACATCGATTTAGACATTTTTTCGACGGCCCATCCACACACATATTTCCCCTCTTCAAGCACAAATTCGGCAGTCCGGTACTCAGGGTTCCAGTTGCGGAAAGCATCCGTATCGAGCAGATCGTTATGAACGATGTTTACATCAACATGAATAGGGGTTACATCGTATTGATCCTTGAGATTGAGTGAGACGAACCTGTTTGTTCCTTTAATTCGATAGACGAAATTACTGCGTCCCTGAATCATTCCCTGGTTCACCAGCTTCCTGAACGGCTCATCTTCACAGGAGATGCCCACATCGAACAGGAATTTGTTCCAGAAACGACTGTAAATGAGATGTCCGGTGGCATGTTCCGTTCCTCCGATATAGAGATCCACATCCCGCCAGTAGCTGTTGGCATCTTCTGATACCAGCGTCTCGTTGTTGTGCGGGTCCATATAGCGGAGGTAGTAGGCCGACGAACCGGCAAAGCCGGGCATGGTGCTCATTTCCAGTGGATATCCCTCTTTGGTACGCCAGTTTTTAGCATGACCAAGAGGTGGTTCACCCGATTCAGTGGGAAGAAATTTATCCACTTCCGGAAGCTCGAGCGGCAGCTCCTCTTCATTCAGGGTATAGGGCATCCCCTCCTTGTAATAAACAGGGAATGGCTCACCCCAGTAACGTTGTCGCGAGAAGA
>JAENWZ010000011.1 GCA_016649795.1 Proteiniphilum sp.
AGGGGGTGAATGCGCTCTACATAGCACTGGAGGATATCGCTACGCTGCGATCGTTGCCATTCGACAGGATATCACCCTCCATGGGTGAGGTGAAGCTGACAGTGACACAAATCAATGCCGGCACGCAGCACAATGTGGTGCCCGACAGATGCAGCTTTGTGGTGGATATCCGCCCCACGGAACAATACAGCAACAGCGAGATCATGGATATTCTTAAACCTCTGGTGAAGAGTACGCTTACAGCCCGGTCACTCACCAACAGAAGCTCGGCAACACCCTCCAATCACCGGTTAATGGATTGCGTGAGACAGATGGGTATTGAGACTTATACATCCCCCACCACTTCAGACTGGATGCGGATCACATGTCCGGCACTGAAGATGGGTACCGGTGAATCGGCCCGGTCACATCAGGCTGACGAGTTCGTGCTTATCAATGAACTGGAACAGGGAATCAACGGATACATTGCCTTCATCACACAACTGGCAAACTTAAGCAATAAGCAATTAGCGGTTAGCAATTAGCTGAATGCTGGAAACAAAACCGCTGCTCTGATTAAACTTTCAACAAAAAGCTGAATGCTGATAGCTGACAGCTAAAAAAATAGATACAACTATGGCAAAAATATGGGATAAAGGCTTTGATGCCAATCAGATAGTGGAAGATTTCACGGTGGGTAGAGACAGGGAGCTGGATCTCCGACTGGCGAAATATGATATTAAGGGATCAATGGCGCACATAAAGATGTTGGTTGGAATAGGTCTGCTGGAGCCGGAGGAAGAGAAAGCACTGCGGACAGAGCTGCAACATATTCTGGCAGATGTGGAGAAAGGCAGTTTCTGTCTCGATGATGATGCGGAAGATATCCACTCACAGATAGAGACGATACTGACAGAGCAGTTGGGGGAAATGGGCAAAAAGATCCATTCGGGACGCTCACGCAACGATCAGGTGCTGTGTGATATCAAGCTATACCTGAAAGAGGAGATCCTCCAGATCAAAGAAGAGGTGCTACAGTTGTTTTATCTGCTGCAGTCACTCAGCGAGAAGCATAAAGAGGTGCTACTACCGGGTTATACCCATGCACAGATAGCCATGCCCTCTTCGTTCGGTTTGTGGTTCGGTGCTTTTGCAGAGACTTTGGTGGATGATATGCACACCCTTGCGGCAGCATGGAAGGTAGCCGATCAGAACCCGCTCGGTTCTGCCGCGGGATACGGCAGCTCTTTCCCGCTGGACAGAGAGATGACCACCCGCGAACTGGGTTTCGCCACGATGAACTACAATGTGGTTGCCGCACAGATGGGCCGGGGTAAGACCGAAAGGATCCTCGCACAGAGCATGGCTAACATCGCCTCCACACTTAATAAACTGGCGACAGACAACTGTATGTACCTCTCCGGGAACTATAGCTTTATCTCCTACCCCCATGAGCTGACCACCGGCTCAAGTATCATGCCGCACAAAAAAAATCCCGATGTGTGGGAGCTGATAAGAGCACACTGTAACAGGCTGCAGAGCCTTCCGAATGAAATCACCCTGATGACCACCAATATGGCTCACGGGTATCATCGGGATTATCAGCTACTTAAAGAGGTACTGTTCCCGGCAATGGAGACACTACACTCTCTGCTGCAGATGTCCTATTTTATGTTGGAACATGTGTCTGTAAACGAAGACATCCTCTCCGATCCACGCTACGACTATCTTTTCACCGTGGAGGAGGTAAACAGGCGGGTACAGCAGGGCATGCCGTTCCGGGAAGCATACAAAGAGGTGGGAAAAGAGGTGCAGGAGGGAACATTCCATGCTGAGAAAAAGGTAGATCACACCCATGCGGGAAGTATCGGGAATCTCTGCACGAAAGAGATCAAAAAGAAAATGGAGAGAGCATCAGAAGGCATCATGTAATATCTGTTGTCTCTTCCGGAGTTTGCAAATGCAACAAAAAAAAGGTTTACACAGTCTCTATATCCTGCGTAAACCTTTTTCTATGAGGGGTGAGAGAGGATCAGTGCACGTGTGCAGCTTCTCTGTCTACCATATTATGCACCGCCTCAATGCTGTGTGTGTAATCCACATAAGCAGCCACAAACTGACGACCCTGCTCCGGAGAGTCGTTTTTCACCTTGTTCAAAGCGGCCACCTTCTCATATTTCTCCTTTAGCACAGCGTTCACATGGTTGCTGAGTGCATTCAGCAGGTGATCAATATCGCCGTTCTCCAGTGCCTTATCACTCATTACAATAATCTTGCTGGTGGTTCCTGCCGGTTTCAGTCCGGTGTAAGGAGCACCCTCCATCTGGCGGTGCAGACGTACAAAGGTTTCATAAAAATGGGTCTTCACGATCTCATACACTTCCGGATCTCCGTTATTCAGGTTGTAGGTTTTGTGGAACAACGCCACCACTTCCTCCTCATCCTCTGCACTGATCCATTTTTTGATCAGCTCCACATTGTTTGTCTCCAGTGCTTTGGCAGCATCTTTTAGTACCGGTCCGTCGTATGAATCGCAATGAGCCTGTGCCGGTTGAACAGCGATGATGGAGAAGAACACTATCAGGGATAATACCAACAGTGATTTGAATAAGTTTGTTGACATACTGAAATTTCTCTTTTGCATAATTTTTCTTTTTAATGAATTCTATTTTAAACTGTTATTTCCTTATCTTTACATTAACAAAGATAATGACCAGCGAACCCGAAAATTGTCACCCGGGAGACAATGTCGTATTTTTAATCCTGTTTAACATTCAATGAATGAGCAAATCCACTTTCGCGTTTATCATCTCCTAAACCTGATATATTATGGGTGAAACAAAACAGAGACACGATCATCTGCATGACCTAATGAATGAGCATCAGCTTAAACATAATCAGGATGATCGGGACAATCCGCGAGAGGAACAGGGACTTCATCACAACCATGAATTATCGTACTGCCCGCTATTCAAAGGACTTACCCAAAGTGAACATGATGCGTTCCTGGACCGGAACGTGAAGGAGATCCTTACCTTTAAAAAGGGAGAGACGGTGGTACGCCAGGGAGATCCCATTTCTTTTGTGATGCTTCTGGTACAGGGCAGCGTCAGAACGGAGATGATTACACAAGAGGGAAATATACTCAATATTGATACGCTGGAAGCGGTGATTCCGCTGGCGCCGGCCTTTATTTACGGATCTAATAACAGTTATCCGGTGGATATCATTGCGGTGGAGCCCTGCACCTTCCTGAAGATATCGAAGGCGGTTTGGCTGGAAGAGATGGCCCACAATAAGAAGCTGATGACCAATTTCCTGACGATGAACGCCGACCTCACTTTCTTCCTGACGAATAAGCTGCAAATGATCTCACTCAAAAGTTTGAAGATGAAGTTATCTGCGTTTCTCCTGGAAAAAACAACCAACGAGAAAGAAACGTACGTTTTAAAGCAATCACGTACCCGTCTGGCGGAGTACTTCGGCGTGCAGCGACAGTCGCTGGCACGCACCCTTAAGGAGATGGAGGATGAGGGAACGATTGAGCTGAAAGGGAAGAGAGTGAGGGTACTGAACAGAGGCAGGCTTATCAGGGGTTAGAACAGGATAGATCAACTTAAATACAATCCCTTTTAGACATGTGACAATGAATTACAAAATCTACTTAAACCAATCTTTTTTCTCTGTCATTTTGTAAGTTCATTCACTCTTTTTTTCGTACTTTTGCAGAGACCATGTTTTTAATGCAATTCGTCTCCTGATCGTTATTGAGAAGACCAAAACAAACATACTTACACGATGAACTTAATTGAAAGCATCATTGAACGGGCTAAAGCCGACAAACAGCGTATTGTATTGCCCGAAGGTACTGAGAAACGCACACTTCAGGCAGCCGATCAATTGATACGCGACGGCGTTGCCGAGATTATTCTGTTGGGAAATCCAGTGGAGATAGAGCAATTGGCTAAAAAAATGGAGCTCGAGAATCTTGACAGAGCCATAATTGTTGATCCAAAGAGCCACGACAAAAAAGAAGCTTACATCGACCTACTGGTAGAGCTGCGAAAAAAGAAGGGGATGACACCCGAAGAGGCAGCGCTGCTGGTGGAAGATCCGCTCTACCTGGCTTGCCTCATGATCAAAAATGGTGAAGCGGACGGCGAGATCGCCGGTGCGCAAAACACGACGGGTGATGTGCTTCGCCCCGCCCTGCAGATTATCAAAACATCGCCGGGAGTAAAAGTGGTGTCCGGTGCTTTTATTATGTTCACTAAAACGCCTCAGTATGGTGAAAATGGCATCCTTATCTTTGCAGATTGTGCGGTGATGCCTAACCCCAATGCTGAGGAACTGGCTTCCATAGCCCTGGCATCCGCGCAAACGGCAAGAAGTCTTGTAGGTGTGGAACCTAAAGTAGCGATGCTGAGCTTCTCAACCAAAGGTAGTGCCGAGCATGAGATGATTGACAAAGTAAGGGAAGCCACCCGTATCGCGAAAAAATTGAATCCTTCATTGCAGATTGATGGAGAGCTGCAGGCCGATGCAGCCCTCGTACCCGCCGTGGGAGCAAGCAAAGCCCCGGGCAGTGCAATTGCCGGTAAAGCCAACGTTCTGGTCTTCCCAACGCTTGAATCGGGGAATATCGCTTATAAACTGGTGCAGAGACTGGGGAACGCTGAGGCGGTAGGACCTGTATTACAGGGCATGGCGGCTCCCGTGAATGATCTCTCACGCGGCTGTTCTGTGGACGATATCTACAAGATGGTGGCCATCGCTGCCAATCAGTCCATTGGCATGAAACAAAACAAATAATTTACCATATGAGTGAAATGATTAT
This sequence comes from Proteiniphilum sp., assembly GCA_016649795.1. Lineage (GTDB taxonomy): Bacteria > Bacteroidota > Bacteroidia > Bacteroidales > Dysgonomonadaceae > Proteiniphilum. The sequence goes on from JAENWZ010000011.1 coordinate 4,817, forward strand.
AGAACCTATTGAGAAATATGGACTTACCATCACTGCTGACGGCAAGAACAAGCCTTTATTCTCAAAGATTGGTGTGGTAGGCGCGGGGAAAGAGGGTAGAAACATTATCAATATGGCTTCAACGGCCGGCATGGAGGTGGTATTCCTGGATGAATCACCTGAACGGAATGATTTTGTGCTGGGAGAGATTGAAAAAATCATGGACCAGAAGATCAGCAACTGGGGTTTGACACAATCGGAGAAGAAAGTGATCATGAACCGCATCACACAGACGCTGGAGTATGAAGATTTTGCGGGATGTGACATGGTGATCGAATGTACCCGTTATACCGAAAGCGGGCGACGCAGTACACCGCTCCGAAAAAATATCTTTAAGAAGCTGGAAGAGATCCTTGATGCCGATGCCATTATCGCCACTAACGGTTCCACGGTAATCATCAGTGAGCTGGCAGCCGACCTGGAGCATAAAGAGCGCTGTGTAAGCCTTTACTTCCCGGTAGCACACCCCGATGCCCGCATATTGGAGATAGTGAGTGGCATGTATACCTCAGAAGAGGTATATAGCAAAATGGAGATATTCGCCAGGCTGATCAACTACAAGGCTCACCGCATCAATGAAAGCAATGGGAACGTGAGCCTGAGAATGTTGGCGACCATGCTTAATGAGGCTTGCCAGATGCTGCTGGAGAGAGTCTGCTCCATGGAAGATATTGAAGAGACCTTCACCATTATTTATGGTCAGCGTTACGGTATCTTCCGTATGGCAGACATCATCGGCATTGAACGCCTGGTAACATTGATGGAGGCGATGTTCAACGATTTCGGAGCGAAGCATTACAAACCCAATCCTCTTCTATGGAAGCTGTACCGTTCCAACCAGCTGGGTGTACGTACAGGGAAAGGTTTTTTTATTTACGATGAAAACGGGAATCCGCTTTCACCCAACAAATCACTGTACAACTAAGGGAGGATAAACAATGAAGATATTAGTTTTAAACTGTGGAAGCTCATCCATCAAATACAAGCTTTTCAAGATGGAGAGCAAAGAAGTAATCGCCCAGGGAGGTATTGAGAAAATAGGGATGAAAGGGTCCTTTCTGAAACTCGCTCTGCCCGACGGACAGAAAGTAATGCTGGAGGGTGAGATTCTGGAGCATCGTGCAGGAATAGAATATATTCTGGGTGTGATGCTCAGCGAGAAATACGGGTGTATCAAATCACTGGATGAGATAGATGCCGTGGGACACCGTGTGGTTCACGGAGGAGAACGGTTTAATTCGAGTGTACTGATCACCGATGAGGTGATAGAGATGCTGAACGACTGCATCGAGCTGGCACCACTGCACAATCCTCCTAACCTGAAAGGGATTTACGCCATCCAGGAGCTGATGCCCGAGACACCACAGGTAAGTGTTTTTGATACTGCATTCCATCAGACCATGCCCGATTATGCCTATACGTACGGTATTCCCTATGCATTGTATGAGAAATATGGCATCCGTCGTTACGGTTTTCACGGCACCAGCCATCGGTATGTATCGAAAAGAGTTTGTGATTTTCTGGGTGTCCCCTACGAAGAGCAGCGTATCATCACGGCACATATCGGTAACGGCGGATCGGTTACAGCCATCAAAAACGGGAAATCTATCGATACGAGCATGGGAATGACACCTGTGGAGGGACTGATCATGGGTACCCGCTCCGGAGATTTAGACCCGGGTGTGATCTCCTATATCATGGAGAAAGAGCATATGGGGACCAAAGGAATCACTACCCTTCTGAACAAGTTCTCCGGTGTGCTTGGTATTTCAGGAATTTCATCCGATATGCGCGAAATTCAGGCTGGCATTGTCAACGGAAACAATCGTGCTATCCTGGCGATGAGCACCTACAACTATCGTATCAAAAAATATGTGGGATCTTATGCCGCTGCTTTGGGGGGTGTGGATATCCTGGTATTTACGGGTGGTGTTGGTGAGAACCAGGCTGTAACACGCAGTGACGTATGTAAAAATATGGAATTCATGGGTATTGAACTGGATGAAGAACTGAATAATTCTGTTCGCGCTAAAGAGGTGGTGATCAGTAAACCTTCCTCGAAGGTGAAGGTGGTGATTATCCCCACCGATGAAGAGCTGACTATCGCCAGAGACACATTAGATATCCTGCAGGGAAAATAGAGTTAAGCCATACAATAAAACCTCAGAGAATCTCTGAGGTTTTATTGTATCTGAGTAAGAAATCTTATTCCGCAACTACTTCGAAAGGTATCTCAACAGAAACCTCTTTGTGAAGCTTAAGTATTGCTTTGTAGCTGCCCACTTCTTTTACGGCATCCTTGATAAGGATTAGTTTTCTGTCTACTTCGAATCCTTTTTCTTTCAGCATTTCGGCAACCTGTATGTTCGTTACAGAACCAAAGATTGTGCCTGAAGAGCTGGTCTTTGCACCAATGGTCAGCGTAACACCCTCCATCTTGTCGGCTATCGCCTGTGCATCAGCTTTTATCTGAGCGAACTTGTGAGCACGCTGTCTTTGGTTTTCAGCCAGCACCTTCTTTGCTGATTCGCTGGCAATAATCGCTTTCCCCTGTGGGATAAGGAAATTGCGTGCGTATCCTTTTTTCACGTTCACTACATCGTCTTTGTAGCCTAAAGTCAATATATCTTCTTTCAATATTACTTCCATATCTCTTCCTCCTTGTTATTTCATTAAATCTGTTACGTACGGAAGCATGGCAATATGACGAGCTCTTTTCACTGCTTGCGCAATACGACGTTGAAACTTCAGTGATGTACCGGTGATTCTTCTCGGCAGAATTTTACCCTGTTCGTTCAAAAACTTCTTCAGGAATTCGGGATCCTTATAATCGATGTATTTAATGCCATTCTTTTTGAAGCGGCAATATTTTTTCTTTTTTACATCCACCGATAGCGGAGTCAAATATCTTATTTCTGATTGTTTAGCCATTTCTTAGTCCTCCTTTTCGTTTGATTTTACTTCCGATTCAACCACTTCAGCTTTTTCAGCTTTTTTTATTACTGGAGCAGGGGCTTCCTGTTTTTTACCGCCTTTGTTTCTTCTCTTTTCGGCATATTCCAGTGAGAATTTGTCCTGTTTCACGGTTAAGAACCGGATCACACGTTCATCACGACGGAAATTCAGCTCCAGCTTATCAATAACCGTAGGATCGGCATTGAATTCCAGGAAGGAGTAAAATCCGGTAGTTTTCTTGTCGATGTTATAGGCCAGCTTGCGCAGCCCCCAATCTTCTTCGTTCACAATCTCTGCTCCTTGCTCTTTGAGGAGGTTTTTGAATTTTTCAACCGCTTCCTTCATCTGAGCATCAGACAAAACGGGAGTCAAAATGAAAACGGTTTCGTAATTGTTCATACTAAATTAATTATTAATGCGTTAAATAAATAAACATAATTTTTCGAGGGGCAAAGATACAATAAAATATCAAATTCTCAAAGCTGTTATCATTTTAACTTTCTATGAGCGTTCGATTTTGTCTTTGAGTGAGGATTCATCAACTTTTTAATAGTAGATTTGTTTACTTTTATATCCAACTCAATAGCAAAATGAAGAAAACAACCAACCAGGCACTTGTGATTTTCGGTGCCTCTGGCGATCTTACATACAGGAAACTGATTCCCGCCGTCTTTGATCTCTACATGAACGATTCACTGCCTGAAGGGTATGCTGTATTGGGTGTGAGCCGGTCTGCCTTCAGCGACAAACAGTTCCGTAATAAGATGAAAGAGGGCATCAGGCTATTTGCCCATTATAAAGATACCGGCAAGGAGAAGATCGATGATTTTCTTTCCAGACTCTACTACCTAAGCATAGACACAGGTAAAGGAGAGGAGTATCTGCACGTGAAGGAGAAACTGACCAGGCTGAATAAAAAGCTCAATCTGGAGCAAAACTATATTTTTTACCTCTCCACCCCTCCCTCACTCTACACCACCATTCCGAAGTATCTTTACGGACAGGGACTCACACTGCAGCAAAAAGGATTCAGGAGAATCATCATAGAAAAGCCATTCGGCCATGACTTGGCATCGGCCATAGACCTGAATGCTCAACTGCTGGAGTTCTTCCAGGAGGATCAGATCTACCGCATCGATCATTACCTGGGTAAGGAGACGGTACAGAATCTGATGGTTACGCGGTTTGCCAATGGCATCTACGAGCCGCTCTGGAACCGTAATTTTATTCAGCATGTAGAGATCACTGCTGCAGAGAGCATAGGTGTGGAGGACCGGGGCGGTTATTACGACCATTCAGGGGCGCTGCGAGATATGGTACAGAACCATCTGTTGCAGGTGGCATCGCTGGTGGCGATGGAACCGCCTACCAAAATTACGCCGGAGGATATCCGTTATGAAAAAATGAAAGTTTTTCGTTCGCTGCGTCCCTTCAGCAAAAACGATTTGAAGATGAATGTTATCCGTGGTCAGTATACCGATGCTACCGTGCGTGGAAAACAGTACAACGGCTATAGGGACGAGATCAATGTAGATAAAAACTCACGCACAGAGACCTATATGGCAATGAAAATATTTATTGACAACTGGCGCTGGAAGGGAGTTCCCTTCTATATCCGCACAGGTAAAAGGTTGCCTACAAACGTGACAGAGGTAGTGATTCATTTCAGGCCTTCACCACAAAAGCTGTTCAAATCGGCCGACGGGACCACAAACTCTGACAACCAGCTGATCCTCCGCATCCAGCCTGACGAAGGGATCCTGCTAAAGACAGGAATGAAGGTACCCGGAAGAGGCTATAAAGTGAAATCGGTGAACATGGATTATCACTACTCGGAGCTGAATGATCATTATATCCCGAGTGCCTACGAAAGATTGATCCTCGACAGTATGAACGGCGACAACACTCTTTACATGAGCAATGAAGCAGCAGAGGAGACATGGAAATTTGTGCAGCCTGTGCTCGATTATTGGGAGAACGACAAGGATGCACCCCTGCATGGTTACCCGTCCGGATCGTGGGGACCCGATGTAGCCGACGACCTTATTGAAGGAAAAGAGAACACCTGGCGCTATCCCTGCAAAAATCTGGCAGAAGATGGTATCTACTGTGAATTGTGAAGATACGAGAGTTGAGATCTGGGAATTAAGAATTAAGAAATCAAACGAAAAACGAAAAGTTAAGAGTTAAAAGCGAAGAATTAAAAGCTGAAAGCTGATCGCTGAATGCAGAGAACTAAAAAGCTGATCGCTGAGAACTGATGCTGAGAACTGATCACTGATTGCTGATCACTGAAAACTAAAAAAATGAACATTGAGGTATTTAACACACTGAACGACCTAAACCACTCCTTCACCAGTTGGCTGAAAGAGCTTCTGACAGAAAAAGAGTCGATAACCATTGCCCTGTCGGGTGGTTCCACACCCAAATCACTGTTCGATTATTGGGCAACGCTGCCTGAGGAGGAGATCGACTGGAAAAAAATAAAATTCTTCTGGGGAGACGAACGATGTGTCTCACCCACAGATGAGGAGAGCAATTACAAAATGACGAAAGAGCATCTGTTCGATTTCGTACCGGTGCCCGAGGATAATATCTTCCGCATTATGGGGGAGAATGACCCGGCGGCGGAGGTTTTACGCTACGGAGAGATTCTTCAGGACAAACTGGAGAGAGTGAACGGAATACCCACCTTCGATATCATGATGCTCGGGATGGGGGATGACGGGCACACAGCCTCCATTTTCCCTTACGAGATGACACTATGGGATAGCGTGGAGAACTGCGTAACCGCCACGCATCCTCAGAGTGGCCAGAAAAGAGTGAGTCTTACGGGGAAAGTGATCAACAACGCAAAGAATGTCGTTTTTCTGGTTACTGGTGAGAACAAGGCCGAAAAGGTGAAAGAGATCATCAGTGATCCCGATCTCGCGGCAAAAAAATATCCGGCTGCACGGGTACAACCGGATTCGGGAAATCTTCACTGGTTTATCGATGTGAAAGCGGCTCAAATGCTTACCACCAAAAGCTGAGGAGGAGCTTATCTCACCTTTTTTATCTTATAGTCACAAGATACTTTCCCCTTCTCCATATTGGTGAGCTTACTTTTGATCATCCGTTTACGGAGGGGTGATATCCTATCCACAAACAGAACACCATCGAGGTGGTCGTATTCATGTTGTATCACACGTGCCATAAACCCTGCGTAGGTCTCATTGTGAGGTTGAAGATTCTCATCTAGATACGCAATGCGTATCTCATCTTCGCGAGGCACATTTTCGTGAATACCGGGGATACTCAGACATCCCTCCTCAACCAGCTCCGGCTCACCACTGCGTTCGGTTATATGCGCATTGATAAAGACCCTTTTAAAATCCCTGAACTCAGGATGTTCCTCGCTGGCAACAGGTGAAAGATCCACTACAAAGATACGGTCAGTCAATCCTACCTGAGGAGCAGCAAGTCCCACCCCATCGGCAAGGTACATGGTTTCGAACATGTTACCGATCAACTCATTCAGGTTTGGATAATTATCCGGATCAATATCTTCTGTTATTTTTCGTAATACGGGTTGTCCGTATATATATATAGGTAAAATCATAATCAAAATTCCGGGTTCAGCATGAGAGCAACTGTGTCAGTTACAAATGCTGACTCACCACTCTGAACCAATTTAATTTATCGTTTCATTCTTTTGCTCTCCATATATCCCTGGAGAATGATGGTTGCGCTAATCTCATCCACCAGCGCTTTGTTTTGCCGCTCTTTCTTTTTCAATCCACCATCTATCATTGTCTGATGTGCCATCTTCGAGGTGAAACGTTCATCGAAATATTCCACCGGAATAGCAGGATAGAGCTTCCTCAATCTGTTCACGAATGGCTCCACACGCTTCATGTTTTCCGAAAGCTCGTTGTTCATCTGTCTTGGTAGCCCCACCACAATGCAGGAGACCTCCTCCTTCCGCAGATACTCACTCAGAAAATCGAACAGCCCGGTTGTCTCCACCGTGGTCAGTCCGTTGGCGATAATCTGTAGCGGATCACTCACGGCAATACCGGTACGTTTTTTTCCGTAATCAATAGAAAGAAGTCGTGCCATAAACAGTTACGGAGCATCGAATGTTCGTTTGCGCAACTCGAAATCGCGTCCCAGATATTTCTCCCGTACAACAGGATTGGCTGCCAGCTCTTCGGCAGTGCCCTGAAACAGTACCTTCCCTTCAAAAAGCAGATAGGCACGATCAGTGATACTGAGGGTTTCGTCCACATTATGGTCGGTAATAAGTATACCGATGTTTCTGAATTTCAACTTAGCCACAATAGATTGTATATCCTGCACAGCTATCGGATCGATACCGGCGAAAGGTTCATCAAGCATGATGAATTTAGGATCGATAGCCAGACAACGCGCGATCTCGGCACGACGGCGTTCACCACCCGAGAGACGGTCTGCAGGATTCTTGCGTACTTTCTGAAGACCGAACTCCTCAATCAGACTCTCCAACTTCTCTTTTTGTGCCTGGGGAGACATTTCTGTAAATTCCAGCACCGATCTGATATTGTCTTCAACCGTCATTTTACGGAAAATGGAGGCCTCCTGTGCAAGATAACCTATGCCGTTCTGCGCACGTTTATAGACCGGGAAGTTTGTAATGTTCTGTTTGCCTATAAAGATGTCACCCTCGTTCGGTACAATCAATCCTACTGTCATATAAAAAGTGGTTGTCTTGCCAGCACCGTTGGGTCCGAGCAATCCGACAATCTCACCCTGTTTCACATTGATGGAGACGTGATTCACCACAGTGCGCTTGCCATACTTCTTCACCAGATTCTCTGTACGCAACATCAGCTGCTCACTCTCCTGCTGTGTCTCATCAGGAGAAGAAACAAGCTCTTCAGCTTCAGAAGAGAGCATTATTTCATCTAAACGTTCGTCCATTTTATCAAATATTTATGCAAAGATACGAAAAAGTTATAAGTTAGTAAGCCATTGTGAGAATGTAGGAATGGGAGTGAAACGTATATCCCGTTTACGGCATTGAAACCATGTGGAGATTGCGCAAGGCGTAATGTGCCGATCTGCCGGTCAGGTATGAATAATGATCTCGGCTTTTTCCATCTCCCCCTTCACCGGCGGGTGCATTTTTGATACCCGCACTTCAAGGGAGGAAATCTGAGGGTACTCCTCACTCAATCTTCTGAAGATGCGACCAGCCAGGTGCTCCAGCAATCGGGAGGGAGTCTGCATCTCCGTTTTAACCAAATCGAACAACCCGGCATAGTTGATCGTGTCGTTCACATCATCTGAAGCACAGGAGGTAGAGATATCTGCCTCCAACGCAATACTCACTTCAAACTCATTACCAACCACCTTTTCGTGTGCCATCACACCATGATAGGCATAAAAATGCATGTTATGCAGTTCGATCTTTGTTTTCATTTAATTATTTTATTATTTCTTGCCGGCTACATCTGTTATCCGGTTTTAAGACTCAAATATAAGAACAATTTGTTATATTTGTTGTTTAGAAACTAAAATCAAAGAGAACGCAACAAGTATTGTAATCATATCACGCAAGCGGATGAATTACGAAGTAATCGACGTAGTCAATATAGCGAGTTCAAACAAATTATAATATGAAAACGAACGAAATCCCCGAAAGGCTCACCGCCATGAGAAAATTCATGGAAGAGAAGAATCTGGATGCATTCATCATCCCAAGTACTGACGCCCATTTAAGTGAATATCCCCCTAAATACTGGGAATCAAGGAAATGGATCAGCGGCTTCTCAGGCTCTGCCGGAACAGCGGTGGTGACGAAAGAGAAAGCCGGTGTCTGGACCGATTCGCGTTACTTCCTACAGGCTGCCGAGGAGCTGAATGAGACGGGATTCGATCTTTTCAAGATGGGACAGGCCGACACACCCGATATGACATCCTGGATAATAGAGCAGGCAGGCAAAGGGGGCAGTGTGGGTATCGACGGATTAGTATATGCTGCATCGGAAGCCAAAACGCTGAAAGAGAAGATCGAAGCCAAAGGGATCCAGCTGGAGACCTCCTTCGATCCGTTCACAGAGATAAGAAGTGATCGTCCTGAGATACCAAAAAACAAAGCATTCACTCTTCCGGTGGAGATTGCCGGAGAATCGGTTACGAGCAAGATTGAACGCATCATTGCCGAACTGAAAAAGGGGGATGCTGACGGAATACTCCTCGTGACGCTCGATGCTGTGGCATGGACCTTCAACCTCCGCGGCAACGATGTGGAATATAACCCGGTTGCTGTGGCATATGGGTATGTATCAGAAAAGGAAACGCTCCTTTTCATCGACGCTGAGAAACTGACCGATGAGATTGCCAACGCTTACCAGGCTGAGGGGGTTAAAATCGCCGGTTACGATGAAGTTTTCGAATATGTCTCCAAACTACCGGCAAACAGTTCTGTTTGTGTAACCGGCAATAAAATAAACTACAAACTGTTGCAAACTATCCCTGCATCGTGCAGGATTGTGGATATCCCGTCACCGGTAGATATGATGAAGAGCGTGAAGAATGAAACCGAACTGAACGGTTTCCGCAACGCGATGATCAAAGATGGTGTAGCGCTTGTGAAGTTTTATATGTGGCTTGAAAAAGCTATCCCCGCCGGTGAAGTGACCGAGGTCGCCGTGGAGGGGAAACTGCGGGAATACCGTTCTCAGCAAGAGCTGTTTGTGGGTGAAAGCTTCGGCACCATTGCAGGGTATGCCGGCAACGGTGCCATCATTCATTATCATGCATCACCGGAAACCTGCCTGCAGGTCAAACCGGAAGGGTTGTTGCTTATCGACTCCGGCGGGCAATACAAAGAGGGGACCACAGATATCACCCGTACTGTGGCGGTGGGTAAGCTCACCAAACATATGAAGCAGGACTACACCAATGTGCTGAAAGGACATATCTCGCTTGCCACAGCCGTTTATCCGGAAGGAACACGCGGTTCACAACTCGATATCCTGGCAAGAAAAGCCTTGTGGGAGAACAACCTCACCTACTGGCACGGCACCGGGCATGGTATCGGGCACTTCCTTAACGTACACGAGGGACCACAGAACATACGTCTGGAAGAAAACCCCACCCAGCTGAAACCGGGAATGGTCACCTCTAACGAACCGGGTCTCTATCGCGCCAATCAGTACGGAATTCGCATTGAGAACCTAATCGTTACGCAGGAACAGAAAAAGACAGAGGAGTTTGGTACATTTTACAATTTTGAGACCATCACGCTTTGTCCCATCGACACCAAACCAATTGCAAAGAAGCTGCTCACCAAAAAAGAGATCAAATGGTTCAACAGGTACCACAAGATGGTGTACAGCAAGCTGAAAAATCATTTAAACAATGATGAGACAGCATGGTTGAAGCGTAAAACGAAACCTATTTAATGGCACTAATAAAATCTGTCAGGGGCTTTACCCCTCAAATTGGAGAGAACAGTTATCTGGCCGACAACGCCACAATCATTGGCGATGTGATCATCGGCAACGATTGCAGCATCTGGTTCAATGCGGTGCTGCGGGGTGATGTCAACTCCATCCGTATCGGCAACCGGGTTAACATTCAGGATGGCACTGTCATTCACACACTGTATCAAAAATCGGTATCTATTATCGGAGATGATGTCTCTATCGGGCACAACGTGGTGATCCATGGTGCCAAAATCGAAAGTGGCGCTCTCATCGGCATGGGTGCAATTGTACTGGATCATGCGGTGGTAGGTGAAGGGGCTATCATTGCTGCAGGATCGGTGGTGCTGACCGGCACACAGGTGGAACCGGGCAGTATCTACGCCGGCGTTCCTGCGAAATTCGTAAAGAAGGTGGACCCTGATCAAGCAAAAGGAATGAACCAGAAAATTGCAAACAACTACCTGATGTATGCAGGATGGTTTAAGGAAGATGAAAAAAAATAAAAACCCTCGAGCTCCGGGCAATTGACTATACGATGAGAACGGCAAAAGAACATTGCCGTCGGACTATCCTTATAAGTTTTAAGCTGAACAGACCTGATTACCTTTCGTGTGCCGTGCCCTTCCTGTTGGCCGCAACCATTTTGTACAGCTGATCATTGGGGCGGATCTTCTCGTTAGTTTTAATGGAGAAATGATCCCCTTTTATTGCCTCAGTAACGGTCTGTTGTTCCACTCGAATATCTTCCGCGGTAATGAACACGGCACCGGTAGTAGGTCCTGTGATCAGCAGCTCATCCCCTACTTTCACCGACTGTGTCTCTATCAGGAACTCCGTCACGCCCAGGTTTCCAAAATGTTTGACTGCCTTCCCCACGTACACTTTTCTTTTCGTGGCACCCGATCCGTAACGGTGCGTCCACTCACCCAGCCGCTGTCCCAGATAATAACCATCCCAGAACCCCCGGTTGAAAACTGTGGCAAGACGCTCGTTCCAGACGTTGATTTTCTCGTCAGTAAACGTATTGTCACAGTAGGCCTGTGCCGCCTCCTTGTAGCAGGAGGTGACAATATGTACATATTCCGGTCCCCGCGCACGTCCCTCAATCTTAAATACCCGCACACCGGCATCCATCATCTTATTCATGAAATGAATGGTTTTGAGATCCTTGGGCGACATGATATACTCATTGTCAATCTCCAGCTCAATATCACTATCCCGGTCTTTGACGATGTATCCCCTGCGACAAATCTGGTTGCATGCACCCCTGTTGGCGGAGAGATCTTTTTCGTGCAGACTCAGGTAACACTTCCCCGAAACAGCCATACAGAGCGCACCATGAGCGAACATCTCGATGCGGATCAACTCGCCGAAAGGTCCTTTAATCTGTTGTGCTACGATATCCTTATGAATCGATGCAACCTGATCGAGGTTCAGCTCCCGTGCCAGCACCACCACATCGGCAAACTGCGCATAAAACCGCAGCGATTCACTGTTGGTGATGTTCAGTTGCGTGGAGAGATGTACTTCCACGCCGATACTCCGGGCATACATCATCACAGCCACATCGGCTGCAATGATCGCTGAGAGACTGGCTACCCTGGCGGCATCCACGATCTTGCGCATCAGCGTCAGGTCGTTGTCGTAAATTATCGTGTTGACAGTGAGATAACTTTTCTTATTGTTCTCGCGACAGATCTGTGCGATTTGATGCAGATCTTCAATAGTGAAATTGTTGGATGATCTTGCACGCATATTCAACCCTTCAATGCCGAAATAGATAGAATCCGCCCCACCCTGTATTGCTGCTGTCAGCGATTCGTATGAACCCGCCGGAGCCATTATCTCATAGTCGTGAATATTGTTCATTGTTATGCTGTAGCTTGAAAGTGCAAAAGTACAAAAAAAAGAGGCAATCTGAGAAAAAAGAAAACGGATGCATCCTCTAAGAGTACATCCGTTTCACATTGAAACAATGATACATTTTCACCGGAAAGCATCTTTCACAAACAAGGATCACGCTCTCCGCTCTTCGAAAATGTCAACTTACGTTACTGTAACTATTGAATTTATTCACTTTTTATCTTATCAATAAACCTCTCTGCATCGTTGTATGCTGCGGTCATCACATCCTGCGCTACCCCACCTGCCTGTGCTGCAAGCATCGATGGATTCAAACGTGACAGGTAGGTATTACCGTCCGTTTTCTTATAGACGGAGATACGACAGGGAAGCATATTGGAATAGATACGCAGTGAATCGTCAGAGAGTAACCTGTAGGCATAGTCCGGTTTACATAGTTCAATCACATTCACGGAAATGATCTCTTTTCCGTTTTTCTTCATTATCTCCTGCAAATCGTGCTGATGGAGTACTTTCCACCCGCCCTCCATAATGATCCCGTTAAGCTTACTCACCGTTTCATCAAAACTGTATTTGCTTTTGCTTTCAAGAAATAGCTGATCCATAACTCTTTTTTTTAAGATTTCTTTAATAATACTTCTTCAATAGCCTGCTTGAATGCATCTTTTGGTAATGCACCCTGAGCCATCTGCGGAGCCTCACCCACCGGGCAGAAAAGGATCGAAGGAATGCTTCTGATACCAAAATCGGCCGCCAACTGCTGCTCAGCTTCCGTATCTACTTTGTAGATATAAATCTCACCTTCATATTCGGCTGCCAGTTCCTCAAGAATGGGAGCAACCATTTTACAGGGACCACACCAATCTGCATAAAAATCGATGATACAGGGTTTGTCCCCAAGATATTCCCATTTCTCGGGACTCGTTTCGTAATTTGCCACTTTAGCCAAAAAATCGGCTCTAGTTAATTTAATTGTCTTTGTCATATTATTATCAGTATTTATTGTGTTTGTTTCCTGTTTTGATTCCGCACTTTCGGATGCGCTCTTTTGATTACTGTTACTGCACGAGGCTAATGTAAAAATCAGCGCTGCTGCCATTAAAATGGTTGCTCTCTTCATTATTCGATGCTTTTATCATTATTATTAACTATCTCTTTATCCTTCTTTTTGGTTGAATCTTTCGAAAAAATATCGAACAGCAGATATCCAATCACAGCTCCGTAAATCATCATTCTGTATGGATTGG
>JAENWZ010000247.1 GCA_016649795.1 Proteiniphilum sp.
ACATCTCCTGCGGTGTTCCATTTCAGCTGACCATTGTCGATCCTTACGTTCTCCGGTTTCTGAGGATCGGGCGCAACGCTTCTTCCGATAAAAGGGATCAGGGAGGGTCTACTGTATAACGTGGCAATCATATCTGTTATACCGATTTTATTTTCAAGGATATATCTGGCGCTGTAGAGTGCATTACCGGACACTTTTTTATTTCTCCGTGTCAGCTCGAACTGGCGTGTCAGCTCAGTTGTCGATTGAAAGGCTTCATGTTGCACCGGATCACCGAACTTGTAGATTGCATGTCCGATCATCAGCGCAGCCTGATAATTATATTGTGACCACCAGCCCAGGTTGGACTGAAAATCGTTGGAGGGATTGCCTATTTCCTGATAAAGCTGAGGTATCAAAAGGTCCATCCATCCCTGCTGACACCATTTTTTTACATCGGCATAAAGGGTGTTGAGATTATAGGTATAGCTGGCAGCGGGAGAGACGGAAAACACCACATCCGGCTTTGTGGCGAGAATCAGATCGTGTACTCCTTTGATTGCTTTATCCACATTGGCTCTGCGGAAATCTTCAATCGTGGCATAGTCAGCTCCGTATTTCTCATAATCGGGTTTGTCGGAAACCATTTGTCCTGCAGAAGAGGGATCGGGATAGAAGTAGTCATCGAAATGAATGCCATCCACATCATATTTCATTATCAGATCTTTTACAATATCGAAAAGACGTTGTCTCACCTCGGGCAGGGCAGGGTTATATATTTGTAATTTCTCATGATTCATCACCCATTCCGGTTTTACAGATGAATGTAACGGGGAATAAGGCTGACTGTTGTCGGCCCGGGTATCAATCCGATAGGGGTTCATCCAGGCATGGAATTCAATATCTCTTTTGTGTGCTTCATCGATCATAAAGGTCAGAATATCGTAACCGGGGTCCTTCCCCCTTACACCGGAGATACTTTCGCTCCACGGCTCGTAAGGTGAATCGTAAAAAGCGTCTCCCATACCTTTCACCTGAAAAAAGAGCGCATTGATATTCAGTTGTTCAAATTTCTCAAGATAGGTAATGTATTGCTGCTTTTGCGTCTCAACGTTATGATCACCCCGTGGCCAGTCGAGCTCCCAGGCTGTTACCATCCACACCGCGCGCATCTCTTTATTCGGGAAGGTTAGAGTGACAGAGGGATCCGGATCAATATTCTCAATATCGTCTGTCTCTTTGCTACAACCAATGAGTATAAGAGTAAACAGTAATATATAGTATAACAGGTTCTTTTTCATCACCTTTCAACATTTATTTAATTAAGGACTGAACTTTTGCATGTGTCCCCGCAAATTGTAATCGCAACACATGCGAAAGTTGAATTAAGGGTATATCATAAAAAAGAACCGGACAGTTATACAATCACTTCACTTTGTAAGACCTGTCCGGTTCTTAATATCTCAGATAAATAGTTTATTCATCCAGCTCCTTTGCGGGAATCTCCAGCAGGGCGAATCCGGCATTGTTGGAGGCTGAGTAGATCAGTAAGGAAGTATCGTTGCCTTCCTCATCTTTCACTATGTGGTATCCTGTATTGGTGCCCGGAGCCGGATTCACTCCTCCGCCGATGGAATATTGAAAGAGTGGTTTCTTGTCACCCTCTTCAAAGAGTTTCAGAGCATCCACTGTATTGCTGCCTTTGGTGATGTCATAGACATATAAAACAGCATTTCCCGAGTATCTGGGTGCAGTGGTTAAGATCATATACCTCTCTTCGTTAAAAGTGAAGATGCGCGCATCTGAACCCTGTATGGGGACTGATTCTCTGTCCATTGCATAGATGAGTGCCGCTTCGCTGTTCACTATGTTTATGGGGGCATCATAGCCGGTGAGGATATAATCGTCGGTATCTTCCACGCGGTTCATG
This sequence comes from Proteiniphilum sp., assembly GCA_016649795.1. Classification (GTDB taxonomy): domain Bacteria; phylum Bacteroidota; class Bacteroidia; order Bacteroidales; family Dysgonomonadaceae; genus Proteiniphilum. Next base: position 1,910 of record JAENWZ010000247.1, read on the forward strand.
CTCATACAGAAAGAGACACCGGGTTGCGTGGGTAGTATCTTCACTTCCGTGATATTGGTATAATTGGACACTGTAAGCCGCATGATACTTGTCACGGCATTATCTCCGAAGAAGAGATACCCGTCACCGTTCTCATCAATTCTGGCCGACATATTATCACCGTGGCGCTTCCCTGCCCCCTCTATCGATGCCGGGTCGGCGTTAAAGATGATCTCAGCGGCTACATCAGGATTGGTCCAGTGATAAATTTTCATTCCATAAAGACCGGAGAGGTTAGCGACGTAACTATGTCCGTTGATCTGACTGCCCACATTCACAGGGAAGGTACCTCCCGACACATTGGATGCATTGAGCGTTATGGGATTAGTCACATTGTTCTTCAGATCCTCCACCTTCAGTCGGTGAGACCCCCCTTCCGCCCGGGTGACAATCAGGACATGCTCTCCATCGAAGCTGCTGCCCCTCGTCAAGTTGGAGACAAATGTCAGATAGGCATCGTTGCCCAGGTCATTACCGGAATAGTCATATATTTGCGCCTTGCCGAAATCGGCTCCAAAGACAGGTACATTCAGTCGAAGGGTGACGAAATATTCCCTGAAGCGGGGTTCGTTAAAGACTTTTATCACGATGGTTTCTGCATCTTTCCCCTCTTCAAACTCGAAGCTGTAGACATCTTTGTCCAGTTTTGCGCCATCCGACATTACCGCTTCGAAACGAATTGCCGAGAGATCGGTGTCGGGATCCAGGCGGGGGAACCAGACTGTTTTACTGATTTCGTCAACCCTGCCTTCCACTACCATATTTCCACCGGCACCGGCATTTAGTATTTTGATGGATTTTAATACCACTTCATTTGTCGATTCAACATTTACCGGGTAATCATCTGCACAGGATGTAAAGAGAAAGATGAGTATTGAAGCGAGAATCAGCCCCGGTTTTGATATTTTATATATTAATTTCATCATATTATTGATTTTAGCGTTGAATTAATTCTGAGGCCATCCTTCAGTCTGTTTCAGGAGATATCCTTTACTGGCATAATCATCCATTTGTGTTTTGCCTACGGGGGCAAGGTATGGATTTACATTCACCTGGTTGATGAATGGCTGGCGTCCTGTAGTACTGCTGCTTTTATAAAACCCAGTCATCTGTGCATCGTTTCCTCCGTTATAGGTGATTTCATCTCCGTTCAGTTTGATAACAGAGAACAGACCTGCATTAGCGGTTTTCAACTCACTTTTCAATTCCTTGGGGAAATTGACCCAACCACCGGACAGCAAATCACTGTTCACATCTGTATCCATATATTCGAGCTTGTACCATCTCTCCAGATCGGCATAGCGGGAGCGCTCAAAAACGAATTCCATGCG
>JAENWZ010000371.1 GCA_016649795.1 Proteiniphilum sp.
CTCCAGCGCCGGATTCACTCTCCTCTGTTTCATTGCCCGATGTTCCCCGCTCCTTACCGGTACCCTGTGAACAGGAGATAAGTAACAAAACTGAGAGGCAGGAAAAAAGAAGTGTTTTAAGTTTCATATGATTATTTGTAAATAGTTATCACAAAGGTACAAAAAAAGGTGAAAACCAAACAGTAATGCAATCTTTTTTACAATCACCCGATTCTTCGGCATTCACTATCCGATAAAAGAAAATATCGTTATCTTTGTTTTTATTAAAGTGATATTGAATGAACCTTCAAACAGAAATAAGTGAACTGTTCACAAAGCAACAGGAGGAGTGGGAGCAACTGAGAGATGCTGTCGGGCAGCTGGACAGTATCAGGGAGAAAGATCTCTCATGGGGAGAGAGGTTCACTGTGAGAGTACAGTTTAATCCGGCAAGGATGGCATCTACCGCAGCCAGGATAGACAAAGGGGCGATAGAAAAGCGGCCTTGTTTCCTTTGTGAGGCGAATCGTCCCCTGATACAGAGAGGTGTTCCCTTCCTCGGAAAGTACATCATCCTCTGCAATCCTTTTCCCATCCTCAGGAATCACATCACTATACCTATACACTCTCATGTGCCGCAACGGATCCGTAATAAAACGGGTGATATGCTCACCCTGGCCGAGGAGCTGCCCGATTACATTGTTTTTTATAACGGGCCCAAATGCGGTGCCTCCGCACCCGATCATTTCCATCTGCAGGCGGGACTCAAAACGGCGCTCCTGCTGCAGGGCGACAATGCACTTCGCTCCTGCCTGACCATTGAGAGTGAAAACAGAAAAGAGGTGGAAGAGCTGTTTGAAGATGTCTATCAATACCTGAAACATCGCCAGCCGGACGAGGAGGAGCCGATGATGAACGTGATCGCTTTCATGGAGCAGAACAGGTACAAGCTCCATCTGTTCCCCCGCAGGGCACACAGACCCAGGCACTATTACCAAGAGGGAAGCGGTCAGCTGCTTATCAGCCCCGGAGCACTCGATATGGCGGGACTGATCATCAGCGTGAGGAAAGAAGATTTTAACAAGATAGAGCGGCACGATATTGAGGAGATCTATTCTCAGGTATCGCTGCCGGTTATATGAGAAATGAGAAGTAAGAAATGAGAAATGAAAAATCAGAAATCAGAACTGAATGCTGAAGACTGAACGCTGATAGCTGACCGCTAAAACCGAACCACTGAAAGCAAGATCAACCCCAGCTAAAAAGCTGATCGCTGAAAACTGACTGCTTGTAGCTTATAGCTTAAAGCCGAAAAACTGAAAACTAACAAATGGAGAACTCGGAAATTATTTTGCTCAACATCAACGGGGAGGACAAACCCGGATTGACGGCGGCACTCACAGAAATATTGGCAAAGCATGGTGCTTTCATCCTCGACATCGGCCAGTCGGATATTCACAGGAACCTCTCGTTAGGGATCCTGTTCAAGTCGATGCACAACAATTCGGGCGTGATCATGAAAGATCTGCTGTTCAAAGCGTATGAGATGGATGTGAATGTACGGTTTACCCCTATCACTGAGGAGCGTTACTCCAACTGGGTGAAGATGCAGGGCAAGAACAGGTACATCATCACGCTGCTGGGGAGGATACTTACCGCCAAACAGATCGCCGCTGTCTCCAATATTATTGCGGAACAGAACCTCAATATTGACAATATAGTA
>JAENWZ010000356.1 GCA_016649795.1 Proteiniphilum sp.
CTCGTGGGCTCGGAGATGTGTATAAGAGACAGGGGTGAAGCCGATGATCTTTGAGCCACTCTATTCAAAAATGGGTGTTTCAGGTTACTTCGGTCCCTTTCTCAACGAGATTCATGTGAACAACTACAGCCTGCCTTTCACCTATCCTTTCACGCTGGCACATGAGATGGCACACCAGTACGGCATTGCTCCTGAGTCGGAGGCCAGCCTCTGTGCCTTTATCGTTTGTGCCGAAAGCAGCGACCCGATGGTCCGGTACAGCGCTTATGCATTCACACTGCGCTATCTGTTGAACGATGTCAGACGGATACTTCCCGATAAGTACGAAGCGCTTGTTTCAGCTATCCATCCCGGGATCATTGCCGATCTTCAACACAACAGTGAGCACTGGCTTGCGGTGAGGAACCAATCACTGTCAGATATGCAATACAAAGCATATGATAGTTATCTTAAAACAAATCAGGTTAGTTCAGGGCACGACAACTACTCTGAAGTAGTAGGGTTATTGATTTCCAGTTATGATCTATTTATAGAAAAATAAACAGTTAACCTCCGGATTTATATTGAATAAGACGCTTGGTACTTTGAGAAATTATGCCATTTTTTGTGCAAATTAGAAATGTCATTTATGATATGCACAATTTAATCAAAACGCTTGCCTGTCTTATATTTTTTCGTTTTTGATTACGTTTTTTTAATTCCTATTGAAACATAGTAGTTCTCAAATTTTCTTCCCTTTCAGCCGCAGACTGTTCGTGACAACGCTCACAGAGCTCAGTGCCATGGCTGCTCCCGCTATCATGGGATTGAGCAGAAAGCCGGTGAGGGGATAGAGTACCCCGGCAGCGATGGGGATGCCGATCACATTGTAGATAAATGCCCAGAAGAGGTTCTGACGAATGGTCTTCACAGTCGCCTGTGACAGATGGATCGCTTTGGGGATCTTGTTCAGGTCGGAGGAGATAATGGTCATCTTGGCCACATCCATCGCGATATCACTCCCCGCTCCCATGGCGATGCTCACATCGGCCTGCGCCAGAGCGCCGCTGTCGTTGATACCGTCGCCTACCATCGCCACTTTCTTACCCAGCTGCTGCAGGCTCTTCACCAGTTCTGCCTTCTCTTCCGGCAACACACTGCCTTTGAAGCGGGTAATCCCCAGTTCTCCGGCCAGCGCAGCGGCCACCTTCTCATTATCGCCGGTGTAGATAGCCACTTCAATACCCATACTTTGCAACCTGCTGATTGCCTCTTTGGAGGTCGGTTTCATTTTGTCGGTAATACCGACCATACCAAACACCTGATTCTCATCGGCGAACAGAGAGATGGTGTGCGCCGCATTCAGTTCATCATCTATCTGTTGTTTCAGATCTGCCGGAACGCGGATATTTTTCGAGTCAATAAACTGTATGCTGCCTATATAATAGCTTCTGTTTTCGTATGTCCCTTCAATTCCTTTTCCACTCACCTGCAGTACGGAGACATCGTCGAGAAGGGTTGCGCTCTCTTTCAGTTTGGCTGTGATAGCATCAGCCAGCGGGTGTTCCGACCGGTATTCGATGCTGTAGAGTATATCACTATGCAGCGGCAGGGCATTGCCGGACCAGGCAATAATGCTCACCTGCGGTCTGCCTTCGGTGATGGTTCCTGTTTTGTCGAGCACCACCACATCGATCTGCTTCGCCATCTCAAGACTCTCGGCATCCTTGATAAGGATACCTTCTTCCGCGCCTTTACCAATCCCGACCATAATGGCCGTAGGTGTAGCGAGTCCCAGGGCACAGGGACAGGCGATGACCAGCACGGTCACCATCGCCAGCAATCCATACACGAACCCGTTGTCACCCCCGAAAATAAGCCAAAG